>CALRJJ020000288.1:0-6556 GCA_943367505.1 Flavobacterium psychrophilum
CTTTGTCGACAATCTTTTTTCTATTGGCTGTGAAATTGAAGCGATTAATTTTGGTCGCAATCTCGGCAAACTTTTTGTCGATGCCGGTGCCATTTCTCCCCATAAGCTTTCACTGGCCCTCGAAACTAGTATTTTGTCTGGCCTGCCGATTGTGCGGGTACTGGTGCTGCAGAAATCGGTCAATGAAATGGTGGCCTATGCTGGTTTGACGGCTCAACTCTTGGTTAACGAGCGTAAGATTGGTTACGACCAGGCTGTCGGAGCGCTCAAGCTCTCACATATGCACAACGAGCATATTGAAGAGATTCTCGAATTTGGTGGTTTGAAGCGTTATCGTGAAGAAAATTCAGTCCGCTTAGGTGAGCTATTTGTGCTCTCTGAGCTCATTTCAGAGCTAGATTTGCTCTCTTGCGTTGAAAAAAGTATGGCCGAAGCTAAGCCTTTGGGTCAGGTTTTAGTCGACGAGGGCATCATCAGTGAGCTGATTGTCTCTTCAGCTTTGCGTGCCCAAAAGTATATAGCTGAAGGCACTGTTGACCCTGTTCGTGCCGCCCAGATGCTCGGTTTGTGTGCCAAGACCGGCCGCCCCTTAGAATTTTCAGTAGAAGAATTGGCCGCCATGAAACCAGTTATGGTGCGGCCATTTAGCGAGCTAAAAGAGAATCTTAGCCTGGTCGATATGATTGAAATTATCGGTATCGTCAATAGCGCAGAGCTAGAGCAGGTAAGGCTTGTCGAGCAGCGAGAAAGTGACAAGCTGGAGCAGTTTTTGGTTAATCGTGGCTTTGTTGATCAAGAAAAGCTCGACGCTATTAAAGCTGGTCATGCCCTGATATCTCAAGGCGTACTTACTGCCGAGCAGCTGATCTTTGCCTTCCACGTCTGGCTCTGGCGCCGTGGCGAATTTGTTTCTACTCTCAACCTTCTAGGTTGGAAAGCTTGATCTATATATAAGGTAGAGAACTAAAGAGTGCTGAGCAATTTCTCGGCTTGCTCTTTTTCTGGACCGCTAGTATCTTTTATAAAGCGCATCAGCTGTGCCTTTGCTTCAATTGGCTTTTTCTTTTGCACATAGAGTAGAGCTAAGTTGTAGCGTGCTTTGCTATATTTTGGTGCTAGATTGATAGCCTTTGTATATTCTTCTATGGCTTCATCGACTTGCTTTTTCTCCGCCAGCACGAAGGCGCGGTTGTAGTGGCAGACTGGCTCTTGGGGATATTGCTTGACCCATTGCTGGAGATACTTGAGTAAGTCTTTGTCTTCATTCATGATGTCTAGCACTTTCATCAAAGGCAAGAAGACTTGTTTCTTTTCCGCAAAACCATTGCTTACTTCTAGAGCGCGTTCAAACTGTAAGCGCGCTCCCAGGAACTCTTTATTGTCCATATGCAGCTTGCCCAGGGCCATATGAGACTCGGGGCTTTGCGGATAGTCGCGGGTGGCTAGTGATGCTGTTTTGATGGCCTCATCGAGATCTCCCATTTTTGCTTGACACTGGGCTAGCTTTATTAGTGAGTCAGGGTTAGCTTTATTGAGACTGGCAGCCTGTTTTAGATAGACCGCGGCTTGTTTGTAGTTTTCATTCTGCATGGCCAGGTCACCAGCTGTGGTGAGAGCACCAGGATTGGTGGGGTAGCGTTTGACCATCTCATTTGCTAACTCTTGGGCGCGCACTTTGTCGCCTGATTGACTGTAGACGGCCATTCTAGTGCGCATAATAGCAAGGGCTAGTCGGCCAGTAAGAGGTACGCCTTCCAACTTTTCAAGGATAGCTAAAGCCGACGAGGCATCTTTGTTCGCTAGTAAAATATTGGCTTGATTGAGGAGATTGATTGGATATTTAGCTGGACTATTGAGCCAGGGCGAAGTGCTAGAGGCCTTCTTTATAGCTGTTGCCGCGGCAGCGACATTGCCTGTCAGTGCTAAAAGGCAGAGGCGATTGTTCTCGATGCGTGCTTGAGCAGTAGCACTAAACTTCTCTTTGCTGCCCTCAAGTGCTGATTGTTTTGCCAAAGCCTCGGCTAAACGGCCTGCTAGAGCCAAATCAAAGGCTTGCACAAGGTTGCAATCCGGGCCATTGATTTTGCTCAGTAGTTCTCCTTCGCCCTCTGCCACCGGCGGGGCGCTAAATTCGTCGAGCACTTTGACATCGCTTGTGGCGCTGCCTAGAATCATCTGCTCTGCCTGAAAGCGAGTCTGAGCCAATCTCTTATCGTCTATCGAACCTTTTAATTTAGGCCCGCTAGTAGGGCTTGCGACCTGACCAAAGGCCTGATAGCGGCCCAATAGCAAATGCAATTGCTCTGATTGAAAAGGTAAGCTGGCGTAGACATCGGCACCCCCATCTTCTTTATTAAGAAGATTGACCGCTAGTCTTTTATCGGTCTGCAGTCGCCTTTTCAATATACGATTGGCATAGACTGCAGCTGTGTCAGTTTGTTCGGCTTTAGTTCCTGGTTCGGCGAAAGTGAACTGTGCTTTTGCCGGCAAAGCAACGAGCAGCAGGCAACTTACACTAGTAATTGATTGAGTAATAAAAGCTTTCATCTATCTGGAATTATATCTATACTGGTCGTTTTGGGCTAAAAGCTCCAGTTTTAGGATTACCTTTTTGAACTACGCAGTCACTTTTGAACTTGAAGCTGAATGTCCCTGGTCGGGGGCAAGGGCCGGGAAATTTCACACCCCCCATGGCACGGTTGAAACCCCTGTATTTATGCCGGTGGGCACTAATGCTGCCTTGCGCGCTCTGACATTTGAGCAAACTGACGATTGCGGTGCTCAGATAGTACTTTCTAACTCATATCACCTTTATCTGCGCCCAGGCCATGAGTTGATTAAAGAGGCCGGCGGTCTGCATAAGTTTATGAATTGGCACAAGCCAATTCTCACAGATTCAGGCGGGTTCCAGGTTTTCAGCCTTGATGAATTGCGCAAGATCACCGATAAAGGCGTCTTTTTTAAAGATCACCGCGGCGGTCGCGAGCACTTTATCGGACCGAGTGAGTCAATGACCATTCAAAATGCCATTGGCGCCGATATCATCATGGCCTTTGATGAATGCGTCAAGAATCCCGCTACCTTTGAAGAAGCTCAGTCGGCAATGGAGCGCACCCATCGGTGGCTAGAAATTTGTGTGGACAAGCATGCTCGCAGTGCCGACCAGGCTCTGTTTGGCATTGTTCAAGGCAGTATCTATGAAGATCTGCGGCGGCAATCGGCCAAGGCTGTAACCTCCTACGACCTTCCTGGTTTTGCCATTGGTGGCGTAGCCGTGGGCGAGGACCGTAAGACCATTGAGAATGTGGTGCTCTATACAACTCCTCTCTTGCCTCGCGAGAAGCCTCGCTACTTGATGGGTGTAGGCACTCCTTGGGACATCATCTATGCCATCAGATGCGGTATTGACATGTTCGACTGTGTCTCACCCACCCGTCTGGCTCGGCACGGGGCCGCCTTTACCAAAGAAGGGCGTATTTCTCTAAAGAACTCCCCCTATAGAAAAGACTGGGGTCCCATTGATAGCGAGTGCACTTGCTCGACCTGTGCCAATCACAGCCGGGCTTACTTGCATCACCTGGTGCGCCAAAACGAGATGGCCGGAGCAATGTTGCTCTCCATTCATAATGTCAGCTATCTAATAGATGAGGCACAGAATTGCCGCAAAGCTATTCTAGAAGGCCGTTTCCAAGACTACTTTAGTCGTTGGTCTTCAGCTCGCGAACATCCTGAGCTTCTATAGCTTCGACATTCTTTGTTTCTAGTAGAACTGGATCTTGGTTATCTTTATCGCTGACGATAAGCTTTGGCTGGTCGCTGCTTGCTGGCGCGCCCATTTGGCCTTTGAGCATCATCAATTCCATTTCGATATCGGTTTTGCCTTCAAAGTTTTTGAATTGCTTATCGAGTTGGTCGCTGCCTAGTTCGCCGAGGGCGGCGGCTTTGGCCTCGCGCTCCAGTACTTTAGTTTCCATCCGTTCAATAACGTTCAAAGTGCCATTTGAATTGGTCTTTGAGAGAATCTCGTTGGCCTTCATTGTGGCTTTGGCAGCCTTGTCGCGGGCAATCAAAACTTGTTTCTTGGTGTGGGCCTTTTGTAGCTCATTTTCAATCTCGGTGAGGCGCTGTCTCAGGCCCGATGTAGCTTCTTTTTGTACTTTAAGCTGTTGCTCTAAGTCGGTTGAAGCCTGGGCATACTGCTGCTTTCTCTGCAGGGCCTGACGGGCTAGCTCATCGTTGTTCTGTTGAACAGCCATAGCTGCGCGGTTCTGCCAGGTAGCAGCCTGATCTTTGTTTTTCTGCAATTGTTGCTCAAGCTGCTTTTCGGTGGCAATCGCTTGAGCGACGGCCTGCCTCACTTGAATTACATTGTTCTGTAAGTCGTTATAGGTCTGTTCTAGCATCATCTGTGGATCTTCTACCTTGCCCAGAATGGCATTGAAGGCAGCCTTGATGATTTGTGCAAGCCGATCGAACATCTACTGATAACTCCTCTTACCTGTCTAGACCAACCTAGACCCATCTAGACTAAAGTCTATTCTAAAGATAAAGACTTAATACTCATAGCATGAATTTGCTCTTAGCATTTCAACTGCTCTGGTTAGGTCTCTACATTTTCACTTATGCCCGGTTTTAGCGCTCAAAAGCTGCCTAAACTTAAAACCTATGTTCTAGGGTGTACATTAGAATTAGCGCCGGAATTTGACGCTTTCCCATAGGTATGTTGAAAACTTTATGAAGAATCAAACCGACGAACCGATGGGCGGACTGGGCGCTCAAATTATGATGGCCTCAGAGCTGGGCTCGGCAATCGTCGTCTTAACAGTGGCTGGCTATTTTGCGGGAGCCTGGATGGATGGGCGTTTTCAGTCTTCGCCCTATGGCGTGATTGTCGGTATATCTGTTGGTTTTGGCCTTGGCATTGCCTTTGTTATAAAACGTTCAAACGACATGGACAAGAAGCGCTGAACCAGTCTTGGGTGGCGCTGCCAATCTTTTCCTCAAAGAATCAAAGCTTTTGCTGGCGCCAATTTGGCCAAAGTCTATCTGCTATTATTTGAGGCGTCTTCTCCTTGACTGAGCGGCGAAATTTGGCGGCGTAATCAAGTAGAGAAGCCAACTGAAGCTTAGCTTCAAAATTTTTATATGACTTACCTCTAAAAGAGCGGGAATAGCTGAATGTTAGGCGAGAGTTTACCCTTAAAAGAATTAGTGCACGACCCATCGATTACCGGCATTAAGTTGCCTTTCGAGATGGGAACAGTGGGCGATATTCACGCTGACACTATCATCCTCAGCTGGACCGCCATGGCCCTGATTCTTTTGAGCTGCTCGGCCATTACTAGCAATCTCACTGTCGAAGGCCCCGGTGGTAAAGGCCAGGGAATTCTTGAAGGGCTTTATACCTTCATTCTTGATATTGCCAAAGGCTCAATTGGTGATCATCGCTATAAGCCTTATATGCCGCTTCTCTGCGGTTTGTTCATGTTCATTTTGGCCAGTAACTTGATCGGCATTTTGCCTTATCAAGTGCTCGAGCATATGTCTTGGTGGCCCCATGTCGACGGCAAGCACTTTGAAGTGGCTGCGGCAACGACTGATTTCAACGTTACAGCTGGCCTCGCCGGTCTTGCCATCATTACTTATTTAGGTTCGGGTGTAATGGCTCACGGGCACCACTATGTTGGTCTTTTCTTCTGGAAGCCAATTGCTCCGCTTGAGTGGCTCGACCTTGTGGTTCGTCCTGCAACACTAGCTCTTCGTCTTCTTCTGGTAATTACCGCCGACGAAATGTTGAGAAGTGCTTTCTTGGGTATGTGCCCTGTGATCTTGCCTTCGTTTGTTATGGCCTTCGAAGTCTTCATCGCTGTTGTTCAGGCCTTCGTCTTCACTCTTCTTACATCTATCTACATCGGTGCAGCAGTGGCCGACCACCACTAGGTCTTAACCGCTCATCGTTCATTGTTCATCGTTCACTGTGTTCACAATTTGACTTTACTGGTAGCCAAGTACTTCTCGATCGGAGTGGTCTTGGCTACTTGCTATCAACAATGGCTGCTAGTGCAGTGTTTAGTTACTAACTTCGTTAGGAAATTGTTCACTTTAATTCGCTGCTTTCACGGCCCAATTTTAACGACATAGAATAGAAAGCGCTTGGGCAGCCGGTTCTGTTGCTGCTTAACCGCTTTTAAGCGCCAACGGGGCGATTTTTGGGTTATGCATCGACTGATATAATCAGTACGCCTTTTGAATTCGTTCCGCTATGGAGCGACAGTTCAAAATAGCTGGCGAAATTTTTCGATTGTGTTAAGGAGATTTTCTGTGGACCACCAACTGATTGCCCAGGCCGGAGCCGTCGCGGGCGGAATTGATAGTCAAACTGTAATCAGAGCAGCAGCCCTCATCGGCGCAGGCTTGGGAGCTATCGGTGTAGGCGTACCTGGTATCGGCATCGGTATCGCTGCTTCTAGAGCTCGAGAAGGTATGGCTCGCCAACCTGAAATGCAAGGCAAATTGCTTATCAACGGCATCATTTTCGCCGCTTTGATGGAAGCTC
>CALRJJ020000289.1:0-6549 GCA_943367505.1 Flavobacterium psychrophilum
TCGAGTTTTTCTAAATCAAGAAGGTTGTTGATTAATGCCATTAGCCGGCTGACATTGTCTTGGGCATTGCTTAGGTTTTTCATCGCCTGTGGTGGCAATACCCCTTCGGCATCTTCTTGCAGCATTGAGTGAATCATTTGAATAGAGGTAAGCGGTGTGCGCAAGTCATGCGAGACGACGGCAACGAAATCACGCTTCATTTGCTCCAGCTGTTTGCGCGCGCCGACATCTTGAATGACGCAGTAAAGTAACTGTTCATCGTCAGACCAAGTGGCAGACCATGCGCTTTCGCAGATCGTGCCGTTTGCTTTTATTACTTTTACATCAAAGCGTTGTGAGCCTTTTTCTTCAATCACTTGCAATAACTTGGCGCGCGCTTCGTTGCGCTCGGACTCGTCGAAAAGGTCCACGGCTCTGCGACCAATTATATCTTCCACTTCATAACGCCACATATCTATAACAGCTTCGTTGATGCTGCTGAAAATAAGTTGACGATCAAGTGAGCAAACTATATCGGCCACATTCTCTAGCACTGCCACTTCTTTGCGCCGCATTGTTACTAGGTCTTTGTACATGCGGTGATAAACACGATCGATTTGGGCTAGCTCGTCGTCACCATTAAGTCTTATGGTTGGAGGCTTACCTAGACTCATTCTTTGAGTATTGTGCATGATGACGTTGAGGCGATCGGTGGTACTGCGATTAAAGAGAATGGCTAGTCCAAAGGCTGTGCCTACACTTACGACAAGAGAGCTATACAAAATTAGATGGAGAATCTCATCATCTCGTTGCAATCGGGCTAGTTTGCTTTTATCGAGTAGTTCATTCTTGCGCGACATCTGATTGGCCAAGCTAATAAGCTCATCTATATAGCCTTGAATACGGGCCCAAGCCAATCCGGCCGCCAGTCTATTACCAGCATCATAGTCAGCTTTGGCAACATCAAAACCGATGCGAATTTGATTGAGCAGGTTGGCGATTTTCATCCATGTTTCTCTGTCAGAGCCTTTGCCCTGCTGCGAGAGGGCGCGAATCATGTTAACTTCTTCCACTATTTTGCCGGCCATGCCGTCTAGGCGTGTTCGCAGTTCTGGTGAATGAGTATTGCTTGACCAGATGACAAGGTTGCTGCGCTGCATGTAGAGAAACATGGCTGAATTGACATGGGCAATCAATTCTCGTGAGTAACTTTCTTCCCGACGGGCGCGATCGACATTGCCCAGTTGATAGAGCAGGGCGCTGACTAGAGCCAGTTCAGCAACAACCGGTATGGTGACAATGATCAGAACTTTGCGCGAGAGCTTCAATGAAAAGACCGCTTAGCCAAGGCTTTCAGGAATAGTGCTTAATTTTAGCATCTGTCTCATTACTCAGGAGTCTGCTCGTCGCGTTTTACTTTATCGCGCAGGCGCTCGTCAATAAACGGCTCTATGATTTGCAAAAATTCGGCAGGTTGGAGATTGTTGGGTACAACTTTGCGCGCACCACTTTTAATGGCTAGTAGTTCAGTTGCTTCGTCAGGCATCTGATCAAGACAAAAGAGAAAAGGAATTGCACGCAGCTCGTGGTCTTGTCGAATCTCGCATAAAAAGCTTAGGCCATCTCCGTCTCGCATTTTGAGATCGCAGATGATAATGTCGGGTAAGTTTTTATGGGCGAGAAATAGTGCTAGAGACATAGCTGGGGCCGGCACTATCTGGTAGCCAAGTTGTTCTACTGCTTGCCGAACCAGGTTTAGTGTTTGCTGTGAAAGGCCAGCGATTAGTAATTTAGGAGTTTCCATGTTGACTCATTGGTGCAAGCGACGGTAGAGCAACTATAGCGCCTTTGGCTAAGTAGAGCGAATGAGCGCGTTACTTTTCATTCTTTACCGGCTTGCCATGATCGTCATAGTCAGCCGACTTGATTACTGCAGAAACAGAGGTTTCAGCTGGCTTGAGCACTTTTTTCAAATAGCGATCGTCTGTTTCCCAGAGTTTTGGGCTGTAGCCTGTCAACACACGCAAGCGTTTCTTGGCCTTTCCCGCCCAATCTTCATCGGCGTACTGGCCTGACATAAAGCCTAGGCCTTTGAAAGTCATGCCTTTTTCCAGGCCTACTTCTTGTCTGGCTACCATTAGCCAAGACTTAACGCATTCGTTGAAAGTATCAGGTTCTTTTTCGGCTTGGTGGCTGAGTTTTTCGTCAAGCGCCTCAGCGTAGAGTACTCGTATGTCCATATCGTCGTCGTTGAGCTGGATAGCGCGCTTGAGCAGCTTCAAAGCTTTGTTGTAGTTGTGGTGGCGCATGAATTGCTTGGCTTGCAAAAGCAAAGCGCTGGGGGTCTCGTCCGTAAAAATCTCACTGCCGTGACGCTCCGGCGGGCTTGGGTCTTCGTTCAGTCGCCGCCTTTCGCTGCGCTCTCTGCGGCTAGCCGCTTGGGAAGCTGAACTGTCTGAATTAGCCGAATTGGCTGAATTCGCCGAGCTAGCTGAATTAGCTGAACTGGCAGAACTAGTTGAACTGGCCTTATGGGCTGAACTAGCTGAATTGGTCGAACTAGCTGAATGAGTTGAGCTAGCTGATTTGTCAGGCTCAACAGCTCTGACTTGCTCGAGCGTGCTCAGGCTGGCCAACAACAGGCTAATGATTGTTATTGCTTTGGTCGTGGCCGACAATTGACTAGATTCCCCTCTGCGGGCTTTTATTTTACCTTGGTATGAAGACATACTGCTGACACGTTGTCAATTGATCGGCTTCCTCTTTATTCATAACAAGCAATGAATTTCTTTGACAGCTTGCACCATTGGTCCATAGCATCGGGGGCAATTTCTTCGGCCTATGCTGCTTGAAATAGGATAATAAACAGGGTGTTAGGCGCTAAGCTAAGCGATTACCTAGCCATTACTCGAGTAGCTAGCTAGACAATTGCCTTAGCAACTAGCTAAGTATTTCCGGCACTTGGAAGAAGGCCAGAAGTAACCCTGGAAAAGTCAGTGAATATGAGCTCAGCTATGAATTTGAAAAAAAGGCTGGAAATGAGCCTGGAAAACGGGCTAGCAAAGAACCTGGGCAACAATCTGGTTAACAACCAGGAAAAAAACTTGGAAGAGAACCTGGACACCTATAACTGCGCCGAGTTTGGTCAGGAGCGCGCCAGTACTACAAAATTGACCTGCTCTATTGCCATTGTTGCCATCATTTCATTGGCCTTGCCACTGCCTCTCGGCGCTAGTCCAGAACCCCTTGTTGCTAGTCCAAAACCCCTTGTTGCTAGTCCAAAACTCCTTGCTGCTAGTCCAAAATCCGTCGCGACCAAGGGCGCTGTTGGTCGCTCTGCTGGCGGTCGTTCTGCCTGGTGCCATGCTGTTGTCTCTCAACCGCTACCCGGGGGTGCGGTAGTGGGAAGTATTGATGGCCGGCCGTTTAAGCCCGAATTTATTCAGTGGAATAGTTACAGTATTACGCTAAAGCAAAATCGCAAGCGCTACTGCAAGGTAGTGATCAACATGATGAGAAGTCAGAAACCGCTGTGTAATCTGGCTTTTACTTCTGATTCGAATAATCGACCACATATTTATGTCTACACTCGCTCTACTAATTCAGAGCCGATTAAAGAGCAGCACTATGCCAGTAAAGACGGCTATGGTCTTAAGCTTGCACTGCTTTCACCGTTAGCTGATGATTGGATTCCGGGCTCGTTATCGCTGCGTTTGCCTGATGGCAGTTTTGTCGCTGGCAGTTTTAAGGCCGAGAAGGCACCACGAATTATCTGGGATGACGAGAGTGTGAATCCTTAGACTCTTTTGATGGTTGCGCCTTTATCTTTGAAGGCGTTGACGGTTTCATCGCTGACGCTGCTGTCGCTCAAAATAGTCTTCACTTGGTGGCAGTGGCATATTTGGTAAGGTGAGGCTGTGTTGATTTTGTCCGCTGAGGCCAAGACTATGGTTTCGCTTGCTGCGGCTTGCAGTGCTCTTTTGATATACGATTCTTCCAGGTCACCAGTGCTCAAGCCTGCTTCAGGATGAACTCCTGTGACTCCCATAAAGTAAGTGTCGGCGCGCATGCGACTAATAGCTTCAAGGGCTGCAGCGCCTACTGTTACTGCGGAATGCTTGAATAACTTTCCGCCGATTATGATTACCTCTAGCTCTTCGTGCTCAAGCAGGGCTGCTGCAATAGTTGGGCTGTGAGTTATGACTGTTGCTTTGAGTGTAAGTGGTAGATTTTGCACGAGTTGAGCGTTGGTTGTGCCGCCATCAATAAAGACTATTTGACCGGGTTTAATTAGTTTGGCTGCAGCTTGGCCAAGCTTACTCTTCGCTTGTGGAGCCAGCTTCTGTCTGCCTTTTAGATTGACTACTGCTGGTGAGCTAGCCAGAGGGGCTAAGCTGGCGGCTGGTAGCGCCCCGCCGTGAACCCTTTGTAGCAGGCCTTCGTGGGCCAGCTCGCGCAGATCTCGTCTGATTGTATCTTCCGAAACTTGCCATTGTAGGCTGAGTTCTTTAGCGATAATCTGACCGTTATCTCTCAGACTTTCTAAAATTAGTTGTTTGCGCTGGCTTGTTAACATATGTGCACGATTTGTCATGAGTTTGCATGTTAATGCTTGATTTTGCACGAAGTTGCACGGTAGAGTATACACGGTTCTGGAGGAAGTAAACAGTGGAGCGAGTTCGAGTAAAGAGCAGCACCTTGCTGTCTGATGATTGGTTCATTCTAAAAAAGCATCATTTCGAATATTTGCGCTCGGATGGTAGCTGGCAAGAGCAAACTCGCGAGACTTATGACCGTGGCAATGGCGCCACCATCCTTCCTTACAACATTCAGCATCAGACGGTGGTTCTGGTAAAACAGTTTCGCTTGGCCGCCTATGTAAACGGCCACAATGGTTTTTTGATTGAGGCTTGTGCCGGTCTACTTGATAGTGATGATCCCGATACGGCAATTAAGCGCGAATTGGCTGAAGAAGCTGGTCTTGAAGTTAAGAGTATCGAGAAAATTTACGACTGCTTTATGAGTCCAGGCTCTGTTACTGAGCGATTGCATTTTTATATTGGTGAATACGAAAAGCGTGAGATTGCTGAACGCGGTGGTGTTGATGGTGAGGACATTGAAATTCTGGAACTACCATTTGCACAGGCGCTAGCAATGGTCAAAAGTGGTGAAATTATGGATGCAAAGACAATTATGCTTTTGCAGTATTTGCAGCTGCATGTTTTTCGGCAAGACTAGAGCAATCGTGAGCCAATTTTTTGGATCTTGACTGAATCATCCAGAATTTTGTTGGCCTGTTCGCTGCCATGGGCTGGGAGATGAAGGCTGACTGGTGAATCTTCGTCATGGAGTATGTCAATTTGCATGATTACGCTTGCTTGATCCCAGTAAACATTGAGCCGTGATAGTTTGTCTAGACGAAATGTTGCTAGCATCACCAGCGGTATCGTTACTTTTTTCTGAGTAGGAGCTACACCGGGAAGGATAAATTCCATCGGTCTGTCGTGAGTGAAAGAAAGAACGAGTTCATCCACCACTCTGTTGGCGTTGACGGTGCGTGAGATTGTCGTCAGCTGAGCGTCTCCTGATAGAGCTTTAAAGAAATCTTTGTAGAAGCGCTTCAGTTCGTTGACTCCGTGACCACCGGTAAGCGTGGGTACAAAAGTTACAACGGCATCTTCACAGAGTGTCTCCATGGTTTCGTCCAAATCTTTTTGATTTAGGGCGGTAAAGAGATGGTGGTCAAATAATTCTTCGGCGTTGACAGAGGGGCCAATACAAGCGCGCAGAAATTCGATAGTACGGGCTTGTGAAAGCAGCGCGGCGCGCTGATTGTAGCTAGCTCTTGCTTCGCAGTTGAAGCCGTGTCCGGTGTTTTCATAGACAAACACTCTGGCGTTATGGTGGTGCACCATTTCTAGCATCAATTTTTCCATAGATGAAGGCGGTATTAATGTGTCATCGGCGCCCAGGTGGAAAATGATAGGGGCTGTGATTTTGTCTGCTTCGTCTAAGTGCTTATCAATATCGGCGCCATAATAACTAACGGCAGCTTCCAGTTTGGTGTGCGCACTGAGGCGATAAGCCATTCTTCCGCCCAGGCAATAGCCCATAGCGGCAACTCCACCTGTGACCTGGGGCAAAGTTCGCAAATAGTCTACAGCACTGACTAAATCGCTGATGCCCTGTTCTTCGTCGAATTTGTTTTTGTACGACATCGCCGTTTCCATGTCGCTACCACTGTAGCCAAGCTCTACATTAGGCCACATGCGGAAGAACAGATCTGGTGCTAGAACAACATATCCTTCTTGGGCATAGTAGTCGGCGACCTTGCGAATGTGCGGGTTTACACCAAAGATTTCTTGAATTAGAAGAATTGCCGGTCCCATGCCCGATTCAGGTAGAGCCAAGTAGGCCGAGAAAGATTCTCCGTCTGCTGCTTTGATTGAGACTTTTTGATGCGACATTCTTTCCTCGGTTTTATTTGATTTAGTGTTTTGTTCTAGTTAGTGCTTTGTTTGAACCAGTGCTTTACTCGAATTAGTTCTTAAATCGAGGCCGTTCTTTACT
>CALRJJ020000290.1:0-6535 GCA_943367505.1 Flavobacterium psychrophilum
AACTTTGCAAGACGAGCCTAACAACAATTGCATTCGCTATGGCCTTGGCTGGGGCTATTACATGCAGGCTTACTTGTTTGCCACTAAAGCTCGCAATAAAGTCAATTTAGAAAAGCGCATGGCTGGTATCATGCCGAAAAAGCAAAACAAGACCACTGCTGGTTTGTTAGGTGGTGCTGCTATTCTTGCTTCTGCTCTAACTGGCACAAGACCAATTGCCTCAGCTATACCACGCATACCTGGTGCCCTAGACGACGTTCCGGCTTGGGCCGAGCCGCAGATTCGCATGTATTATCAAAAGTGTCTCAATCAACTGGGCGAACTAATTAAGCGCGACCCTAAAGACATCTGGGCCGCTGCCTATCGCGCCCATGTGGAAGAAGAATTTGACGGCAACCACGATGCTGCTTTGGCTAAGTTGGCGGCCTTGAAGAAAACTAGCCCACAGAACCCCGCTGTAGCCTTTTTCTTGGCCGATGCCTATGCTCGCAACGGCAATTATGGAGCTGGCTTGAGCTCCTTTGGCGATGCTTTGAAAATTCGCGCCTCAGGCAAGTAGCTAGATTTAAGTAGCTAGACGTGAGTAGCCTCTCGTAAGTGGCAACTAGTAACCATTCTCACAGCTTCTCAATCACTACTAGTTCTTCAAATCCCGACAATTCGCAGTGACTGCGGGTGAACGAGCAGCTTTCGCTCATGTCTAGTATTACCAACTCTACTGTTGTGTAGACTATCGCTCCCGGCAGAAGATGGCCACCAATAGTGGTGCCAGTGCCGTCGGAAACTGATATGTGTATGTGACAGCCAGTCTTCGATACCGTGCCTGTCACTGAAACTATTTCGTGGGGGCCATCGATTACGCTGGCATTTTCTTGATTGGCAAAGCGCAAAGCTGCTTTTTTGACTGAGCCTACCAGCGATAAAATCACTCCGGCATGTATGTTTTCTTTCAGGCAGAGTGACTCAATTTCAGCAAAAATTTCTTGATTGGGTTTTAGTCTTTTGACGATTGTCTGCAATCGACTCTCTCTCTCTTTTTCATTACTTGTCACCAAAAGCCACCGGCATTCCCCAGAATAATCCCTGGCCGTAGTCGATGCCACATCCGGCCATTATGCGCAAATGGTCTGGAGATTCGATGCCTTCTGCAATAGTTTTAGCACTAATTTGTGCTGCTAATTTGACCAAGTTTTTTAAGAAAAGTTGATGCTGCTCGCCGCTTTCGCATTTTTTAGTTAGGCTCTTGTCTAGTCTAAGATATTGCGGTTCAAGCAAAAATAGGCTTTCTAGTGAGCTAAAGCCCGAGCCTACTTGGTCAATAGCAATAGAAACACCAAGTTCTTTCAATTTATCTATGTGGCTTTTCAGGCAAAGCGGGTCTGCCAGAAACTCTTGCTCGCTTATGGCCAGGCACAATTTGCGGTCAGTTACTTTGAAAATTTCTTCGAGGCCGTCGACAGGTATGTCAAGCAAAGTTGAAGAAAAAACTTTGACATGGCAATCGCCTGCGTCTGGAAGTTTGTTCATCATACTGAGGCATAGCTTGAGGCAGCGTAGGTCTACTGCTGTGCGCAGATTGTGTTCGCGGGCCAGTTTATAAAATGCTTCCGGTTGTTCAAAAACACCAACTAAGCCACGTGGCTGAATTTCGTAGGCAATCACATGCTGATTGCTAAGCTGCGCTATTGGCTGATATACGGCTCGCAAGCCTTCACCGCTGCGCAGCTTCTCTAGCACCTCGGCCATTTCGTTGACTTGGCCGTCTGGTTTTGAGAATGAAACACTATTCTTGCCTGAGCGTTTGCTGATTTTTAGTCCGGAATTGGCTGCTGCTAGTATTTCTTCAATCGACATCAAATTATCTGAGAGTGCTGTGACACCGGTACTGGTTGTAATTTTAGTAACGCCATCGGCTAAGTTTATTGGTGTTTCTGCCACCGCCAGCCTTACTCTTTCTGCCACCTGCAAGGTTGTCGATTGATCAGCGTCTGTCACAAGAATCATAAATTCGTCGCCACCGATTCTAGCAACGTGATCAGATGGTCTCACGGCTTTCTGTAGGCGTGACGAGAGCTCTTGTAAGACGATATCGCCGACTGAGTGACCGTACTTTTCATTCACCCCTTTAAAGTCATCGCAGTCGATAAGCAAAGCAAAGTTTTGAGTGTTGTTCCGCTTTGCCCGATTTGTTTCTGCTTGCAAGACCCTTTCAAAGCCCCGCCGGTTCATGACCTCGGTGAGTGGGTCAATCATTATCAGCCGCTTCAGCTCTCGATTGCGTTCTTCTACCGCTGAGGCCATTGAGTGCAGCTTTATTTGTTGTTCTTCGTGCTGTTTGAGAAATTGATTTTGGCTGCGATAAAGATAAAACAACAGCCCAATGACAATGAGAGCCATTATTATCAGTTCGAATTTATTGCCTAGAAACAGACTCGCTACAATCAGAAGCAGGGCCATAGCCGCTGTGATTAAGATTGTGTTCTTCAGTTTTTGCTTTTGCTTTGAACCCTCGCCATCTTTGAGGGCGGTTGGCATTAGCTGGGCCAGTTCTCCCGAATAAGATTTGAGAATCTGGGTCAAATGGTTCTTCATACCCAATTTGTACCCAACGACTTATATGATCTTGCAAAATATTAGTAATGGTTCCAAATGTAAATATAGTGGGAATATTGGTTGTTGAGCGTCAAAAGGCGAAGCCTGATGGATTTGGATTCTCGTTCGCTAGTGACTGGCAAAGTTTGTCCCTCCTGCCAGATCAAATATAGCCCTGAGATGGAGCGCTGTCCCGATGACAATAGCCTTCTTGCGGTGGTGCGGCGTGACCCCTTCATCGGCAAGCTAATAGCTGATAAATATCAAATTGTCGAAGTGCTTGGGATGGGCGGCTTTGCCACTGTGTACAAAGCTGAACAGAAGGGATTGCGGCGCTCTGTGGCAATCAAGATTTTGCATGCCGAATTTGTCGATAAGCCTGAGAAAATCAGGCGTTTTCAGCATGAGGCAGAGTCAATCAGTACTCTGGTTCATCCCAATGTGGCTGCTGTTTATGACTATGGCGTTTTGCCTGAGGGGCAGCCCTACCTGGCTATGGAATTGGCTCCGGGAACAACCTTGGCTGATGTTCTCGCCCAGCACAAGCGCTTGGATAGCGACCGCGCTCTTAAGATTTTTTTGCAAGCCTGCGATGGCATTGCTGCAGCCCATACGATTGGTTTGATTCACCGCGATATCAAACCCTCGAACATTCTGCTCGATAGGGCCGAGGACGGCTCTGATACTGTCAAAATTCTAGATTTTGGTCTGGCCAAAGTAGTATCGGATGAAGAGAACAACCGTGAGCATTTGACTATGACCGGTGAAGTGCTCGGCACGCCAGCCTACATGTCGCCGGAACAGTGCACCGGTGGCCCAATTGATTTCCGCACTGATATTTATTCTTTTGGCTGCGTAATGTATGAGGTGCTATCAGGAAAATTGCCGATAGAAGGCGATACATCGTATGAAATGATGAATAAGCATATCAACGAAGCACCCCGTTCTTTGTCGAAAAGTGGTGCTACTGTGCCGCCGCGAATGGTGAAAATTGTCAATAAGGCTTTGGAGAAAGATCCAGGTGATCGCTTCGAAAGTTTTGATGAACTAAAGGATGCTCTAAAAGGTTTGCAGCCGGGCATCACCGCAGAACTGAAAGAGATTTTGTTCTCTGGCAGCAACGCTAAGCTTTCGAAGCGCAAGCGATCTTTGAAGAAAAAGATATTGTTGTCTTTCTGGTGCGGTGTTCTAGTTGCATCTGGTTGTGTTGGTCTTTTGATTTACGAAAATCAGAGTAAGCAACAAAAACAAGCTATCGCCGCTCAGTTTGGAGAGAAGGTTGAGCGCATAGACTGTGGGGTGGTTTCCTTTCAAGCGCCTGCTTTGTATGCGCCAGCGTCTGCCGCAGATAAGGCCGTGCTTCTGCGCGTGCAAAGTCGCATTGACTCTGGTAATTTCATTGAGTTGAAGCATTTTTCTGATTCACCTTCGGTGGAAGCCTGTGCAAAAGTGCAGCGTCGTTATCATGGTACCTATGAGCGCTTTGTTGAGGTCATGCCCGTTCACAAATTTGACTTTGGCAAAGACAAAGATATTCATGGCTTGGTCACTGAGTTTGTCTATGAACGCCTCGGCATTGTCTATCGTGAGCGGCATGCTTACTGGGGCGAAGGTAACTCAATTTGGAAACTAAAAGTTTGCACGCAAGAAACTAAAGATTCAAAGCATGAGCAGGTGTGTGACACCGTATTTAATACTGCGGAATATCGTCCTGGCGTAAAGTTCGTTCGGCCTGTTATTAAGTCTTTGGCAAAGATATTGACTAATAGACGTTCTCATCAAATTCAGACCAGCGATTTTTAATGGTCAGGTCGATAACAACGCGCTGTGAGCGCGGACCATGTTGAATAACCAATCCAGCATGGCTGTCGTCAACTGGGCTTAGGCTGAATAGCTCTTTCTTGTAGTCATATTCGTCGTCTTTCAGGCGATAAAAAGTTTTGACTAGACGAAGGCCTGTAATAACTGGATAGTCTTCTTGCAAGACCAGGCTCGTGCAATAGGTTCCATCTTTAGTCAGCCCTCTGAGCACTAGTTCGTGCTTAGGCATTGTCAGTCTTGCTATTTCGACAATCTGGTGAGCCTCTTTTTTCTCTGTGAGAAGCAAAATTCCGGCGAAGACCTGCACAATGAGTAGAATGCCAATGCCCAGGGCGCGGCTTTTATTGGTCCAGCAGAAAAGCAGTATGGCAAAGCAAGTAATAGTAGCGGTCGGCCACATTAGCAGCATTGAGAGAAAGACCAGTGCGGCAATAATTGGAACTTCGTTGCGGCAGTCTTGCGAAAAGAGCATGATAATGCCAATGACCGGGCTGCACATGCTCACCGCTGTGAGCAGCAGTCGCAGGCGGTCATTTTCAATTTCTAAGAAGCCGTGGGTAGCAAGAAACCAGTTGGCAATAAAAACAAGGCAAGAAGCGACAAAGAGCCAGAAGAGGTTGCGCTCATTGAGGAGGAGGAATTGCGATAGCGACGATTTAGAGGTCTCCATCTGCTAATTATAAGGCCTCGATATGGGCTGTGGCTGTTCTACCCCCGCGGCTTAATCTGGAGTAGTAGCTTCATCTCCCTTTGCGAAGGTGTACGATGGTCTTGTTGCGCGATTTAATAAATAAGGAAGCATTGCTTGTATCTGGTATTGGTTTGCGCTTTAAGCTTCATACTTTTGTGTTTCAATGTCGCACCGGCTATTGGAAAGCAGCCACCAGCTGCCAACAAGAGGTCAATTTGGGTCGCTGTTACCAAAATTCGAAAAGGTGAAAAGATACAGAAGAGAATGATTGTTGAAGAAAAGATTTCGGAGGCCGACTTTCCTAATGGTGGAGTAGAATTCAGCTGGCTAATATTAGGGAAACATCCTGATTACGATCTTCCACCACGTAAGGTCATTCAGGTGGATGACTTTCTCGACCTACCGGGAATCAACGTTCCATTTGTGTATACGACAAAAGCGGTACCCGCAGGAACACAGTTCAAGAAGTCAGATTTAAAAGTAGTTCCAAATGTGTATTTCGCTCGTGTGCCGGCTTTTCAACCGAGACCAACGAATATCTCTGCGGTAGTTGGAAAGAAAGCTAGAACTAGCTTTAAAGAGGGTCACGAACTCTATAACCGCGACCTAATTCCCTAAATTTTGGATAGTCGAGATTGAGATAAGCGCTTGCGCTGATGCAATTTTTTTTGAAAGGAGTGGCTTAGTTGGCGGGTGCGATTTGATTTGCTATTATCGCCACCGTGACCAGTTCCCCGAAAACAGCTCACATATCATGCTAGGCAATCTGACACCAGAACAATTTTGACGGCAAGCAAATTTCTCCGATATCGCGGAATAGTAGGACGAAAATCGTGTAGCTGAATCAGTTTTATGGCGGTTCGTTCAGTCTAACTGGCGCCATGTTGGCATAGCCGGTTAGTGCCGGTCGAGACTTTGGTTGCGTCTGGTAGCGGTGCCACCAGCGAGTCGGTGAACTTCATTAACAAAATAGCTTTACAAAGCAGTGTTAGGCCCCACCAGCTAGCCCGTTCGGCCAATTACAAATTGAATTTGAGTGATCCATTTGTAAATGTGCAACAGTCATTCCATGCACTTTTTTTGTGCGTAGTTATAATTCTCACATCGCGTGTGGTGCACATGCGGTAACAAAAAGGTAACAACCAAGTGGCTACAGCAACCATTTGAAAAAGTGAGGTGTCCCATGGAACTTTGGACTATCGTTCCCCTTCTCGTAATTCCAGCATTGGCAATTTTTGGATTCCTCAAGGCGGCAATGTCGCTCAGTCAAGCTTAGAGCTGCCGTCTCAATCAGCAAAATAGGGTCTTGAGTCCCTGGTAAGTGCCTTTGATGCACCATGAATGATGGTTCAAGATTGTAGCCAGCTTCGGTTAGCACTAAAGTACTGAAGGTATTAAACTGCGGTTTTCTTGCTTGATACGTTCTTCGTG
>CALRJJ020000291.1:0-6497 GCA_943367505.1 Flavobacterium psychrophilum
AGCTCAATCGGTTATCGAGTCATCAAAAGCCGAAGTCGACAGCCATCTAGCTCTATATAGCAGTCAGTTTGACGAAAAAATCGACGGAGTACAGAAAGAGCTAGGCGAAATAGTTGAGGCTGCCAGCAAAGACATTCGAGCACTAGCCCTGCGCGGCATTAAGACAATTGATGAAACAAGACTGACCAATAGCCAGGTCTTGGACGAACATATCAGTCACTGGCAAACACAGTTGTTGGCCATGAAAGACCGCTTCAAGCAAGGCAGCTTTGAGTCACAATCGCGTTTTATAAAAGATTACAGCAACGAAGTAGAGAAAAAACTGCTCGCTGCTCAGGACGATATTAATAGAATAGCTTTTTCTGCCAAATCAAGAATGGTGGTCAACCAGAAACTTGTACACAACTCACTAAGGCGAGTGGAAGGCAAACTTTCAGACGAAATCGATAGACTGTTTATCAAGTTCGAAGCCGCCCTAGCGCAAGAGTCGAAAATCAATCTCATGGTCTCAGGCAATCGGCTATCAGCCAACCCTGAAGTGATAGACAAGCTCAATAGCAGATTAAGGGCCCATGGTGCTGAAGTAATCAAAACCTTCCGTCGTCAGGTAGAACAAACCGAGACAGAATTCGCTCGTTCATCAGCAGGTAGCAATGAGCGCATTGAGAGTATTAGACTCTCTTCAGTAGAATCTCTAGAAAAACAAGTACGCATAATGCGTTCAGACCTAGAGAGAATCACCAGAAACTTCCACAATGAACTTTCTGAATTGAACTTAAAGACTCCGGTCATAGAAGAATCAGGGCGGGCAGCAGCACTAGCTGTGATGGCATACAAGAGTGCCATGTTGTCTCTAGAAAACGATTAACAAATCGAGGAAGACGTTAATGACTTTTGCAGGTAAGAAGCTTCAAGACATCTACGACTCTGGTTCAGCTCGGCTGAATGAGCTAGAAGAAGCATCAACAGCGAAGCTAGCAAATAAAGCATCAGCCCATGTGAATGAGCGGCAAGAATCAGAACAGCAATCAAAAATGGAAGTGGCCGCAAAAGCTGCCGCTGTTGAAGAAGAGATAAAAAGACAGGCAAAAGAAGCGGTTGAACGCTTGCGCAACGCCGCGGAAAAAGAACGCCAGAGTACAGAGAACCATCTGCAACAGTTAACTGAACGCTTGGCTCTCTTTAATGATGATCTACGGCGAGCAATCGCCGAACTCAAAATTAGTCATGAAAGCACCTTAGATGACAACTTCATGCGTGCCGCTGACCACTATTCTAGTGTTGTTGAAGGTGCGGCAGTGGAGCTGGAAACTCAACATTATTTGAGTGGCCAAAGGCTAAGATCTCAATCTAGTTTCTTTTCTAATTCACTACAACAAAAATTAGATCACAGTTTGTGGGAATCACGCGGTAGCGAGAAGCAATCTAACAGCGCTCTATTTCGCAATTACATGCAGAAAGCAAATAGCATCGAAAGCCATTTCTCGACTTTGATGCAGCGCTTTAATGCTGATTTCCAAGCCGAGTTCAATAATCTCGAATCTCATTCTAAGTCTTCCGAAAGTGGATTAGAAGGCGATTCCGAGGCTCTTCATCTTAAAATTGACGACATTTTGAGAGCAATTGAGCAAGATGTAAACAACGTTTTTAGTGCCGCCAGTGACTCTAACGTCAGTGCCCTAAAAGCCAAGTTTGAAGGCGTCTGTGAGCAGATCGAAGACCTGGCACAAGATACATCCAAGAAACTTACTGATGATACCACCACCGCTACCAGTCGATTGACTCAAGCATCTCAAAGCAGCAACGAAGCACTGAAGAAAAAATGCGATGACGTCAAAGAGCGAGTGCAGATGGATATGCAAGCCTTTGTTGCCCGCATGAATGGCAAAGTGAGCGAGACCGAATTAGTTAGGGCTCAGCTGGAAGAGGCTAAATCGCGAGTAATTAACGAGATTCGCTCTGAACTCATTGCTATTCGCAATGGCTTCGAGACCAAGCTGGGCGAACTAATGAAAGACGCAGTGGCATCGCTAACCAATGTTGGTGCCGAAGTTGATAGTGAAATGAAAGGTGCCTATGAGCGCTCATTGTCGAAAATCGTTGCCGATACCCAGAGTGCAAAAAATGAAATAGAAGAATCGACCACTAAACTGGTACGACTAATTAACGACCAAAAGGCTGCCGCACTTAAAGAGATAGCGCATGCAGCAGGGGCTCCCGATTAAATCAACCTCACCAGTACAGATAGAGAAATCACACTCCCAACCAGGACTCTTCACAAGATAACGCCATGAACTCAATGCTCCGCCAACACCACTTGCGAATACCCGATGTCAAAGCCTACCTGCGGGTTTTTGACAAGAATAAGCCGAGCTCACCGACCGAATGGGCCGCTCAAGAGAGCATGCTCTATGAACCAGGCTATTTGATCTTTTGCCTTGAGCAAGTGGCAGCACCAGCGGGCCTCTCATCCTTCTCTAAAAAAGCAGAAGACCAAGGAGAGACGTTCAGAGTTAAAGACCTGTGCGTTGTAATTAGCAAAGACGAAGGCCAATGCATGGTCGTCAACGTCACGGCCTCAGCTTATGAATTCAGAGTACTCGACGCTCTGATGCAAGAGAAGGCAACTAAAGCCATTCTCGACGGCAAAGACTTCAACTATTTAGCTTGCCGACCAGTGACAAGATTAGGGGCGAACCAAGTCAAAGCCCTTTATCAAGTTGGATCTAACTATGCCCAAGGCGGTAGCAGACGGAGTTTGACTGTAGAAGGTTCAACTCTTGAAGAGCCAGTAATTGCATTGTTGGGTCAACTCGGAGCCAAAATTACGCCTCAAGTGGGCAAGCCAGTGATCGACATTGGTTCGGTTTGCCATATGATCTTTACTCCAGAAGGCCGTCAAGACGATCGAAATAAAACCATCTTGAAGTCTTGCTTTGCGCCTCTCAACGCTGAAGAGCTGGCCTTAGGCGAGCTAGCCGTGCAACATGGCATCATGACGCAGCAAGCAATCAATGCAGAACAAGCTGCTTCTCCTGCGGCTTTCGAAAGCAATCCTTTTAAGCCAACTCCTGCAAATGAAGCGGCACAAGCTCCGGCAGTAGAACCACAGATCGCTGAATACACACCACAAGTGGTGGCACCACCGCCAGTCCCTGAGCAACCAGCCTTCGACATGGCACCAGCTCTGCAACAGCTCTCATATTCAAACCTGCAGTTACCGCCGCAGGCTGAAATGGTGGCACCAGAATATCCACAACAACCAACTTCATTAAGCAACGATGCTTCTGAATTTGCTTTTGAAGCTAACACGGCCTTTGTACCTTCAAGCCCCGAGCCTGCTCCTGAACCGCCGGCGACTCCGACGCGGACGGCCAGCCGCTATGATGACACACCGCCTTGGGCTACAGCATCAGCAGATGCCTTAACTGCAATCCTTATGACTGGCGATCATATTCGTATCGACCAGCAATTGACCACAGTTAAGATGGCTGCGCCCTGGTATGAAATGTCGCACGACACTCACGATGCCCCGGCTGAGTCAACCACAGCTTTACTCGACAATAACCTGCCCAAAGAAGACTTTTCAGCACAGTTCTTTAACGACTACCAGCAAGGTTTCGCTGGTGAAGCAGCGATAAACTACGCTGAGAATGAATTTGAAAAAGAGAAGCGTATAAGAGCAGAACAAGAAGCAGGAAAACAAAAACGCCTAAAAGAATACTTTGGCGATGAGCACTACGACAAATTTGTCAAAGGCGAAGCGCAGGCCCCTGCTGTGCCCGAGGCTAAATTTGATAGCTGGGATCTCGATCCAAATGCTTTTGCTATGCCAGTTGAACCAAGCGTCAACAACTCTGATTTCAATGCCGATATATTCTCTAACGCCGCCCGCGGCACTATAGAAACAAATCCAGATGCTATTCCACCGGCTGTGGTCGAAGCACCTGTTGTTGCCGATCCAGACTCGTGGATGGATTACAAGCCAGATGCTGAGCCCGCTATCGAAGCAGAAAGTCTGGCACAAGTCGAGACACCAGCACCGCCAGTGGCACCACTCGAAGTAGTAGTACCTGAGCCGGCGGCTGAAGTATCGAGCCCAGTCCCAACTACATTTGTGCAAGAGACATTTATTCCAACCCCTGTGGAACTGCCATTGCCAGAGGCTGTGGCCGAGCACTCACAAGGATGGGGAGCTAGTTCTCCGAGCGATTGGCATGGAGAAAAATCTCCGCTGCCTGAACTAATAGAACCAAGCTTAATGGCAGCCGAGCCTTTTGCGACAGAGAACCAGGCTACAAGTGAAGCCGAGTGGTCAACCGCTGTTGAATCGTCCTTTGCGCAACCAGCAGAGCAGACAGCAGACTCAAACAGCCTCTTCGAAAGATTAACTCAGCAGCTTTCAAAAGACAGTCCCGCGCAAGAATTGCAAATGGGCGCAGCACCAAGTGCTGAAGAACAGGCCAGCGAGCAACAGATTTGGCACCAAGGAACTCCATTGAGCGAAATCGCCCCTCCTGAAGCAGCCAGCAGTTCTACGCCTTTGACCCAAGATGTTGGAGCGCTTAACAGTGCCACCGACAGCGCAGGCTTCTGGTCTACCATGGACCCCACCACTTCATTATTCACGGCAGCCGATGAAACCACTGCAGAAGTAAGTTCGCCAGTAGTTGAGGATCAGGTAGAGATACCAGCTCCAGCGGCAAGCCAATCACCAGAGCCAGTAGCAGAAGCTCCCGTTGTGCCAGCAGAACCAGCGGCAACGCCAGAGTCTATGCCAACATCTATGACTGATTCGCAAGTAATGCAGACCCGCGTTAGACCACGCGATTACAGCAGCCCACTGCGTCGCAGCAGTGAACTTGCTGGCGGCTCTGACTCGACAGCATTGCCACTTCACGCACCAGTGCCTCAGCCATCACCGCTAAGACCACAAATTGAAATTGCAGCACCAGCAGCTCAAGATTATAACCATCTACCTGAGCAGCCATCAGTAGTGGAAGTAGCTGAGGTAGCCGCTCCACCAATGGTAGAAGCACCAGCACAAGTAGCTCAGCCTGTTGAAGAAGCTCCCGCTCCTGAAGTTCCATCTGTTCAAACCGCAGCCTTTGAGGCCGCGATTACACCTGTTCCAGAAGTAGCTCCAACACCGGAACCATTGGTCGCTCCTGTGACAGAAGTAGCTCCAGCAGCGGAACCATTTGTCGCGCCTGTGTCAGAAGTAGCTCCGGCAGCGGAATCATTTGTCGCTGCTACACCGACACCTGAGCCTACACCTGAACCTACACTCACACCTGAACCTACACTTGCACCAGCTCCATTTGTCGCCCCAGCGCCAACGCCAGCTCCATATAGAAGCGTCCCCGCCCTGGGCGAATTTGATTCAGGTGTAAGACCGGCTCCAGCTCAAGACGCTCGCTTAATGATGAACGAGATGGCGACCTTGATGAGCAAGCTTGAGCAACAAGTTGCTAAAGCTGCTAACAAGATGAGTTCGCGTGCTGAAGAGCTAAAAATACGCTTAAACAGACAAGTTGAAGAACTACTGCGCGAGGGCCAAGACCTTGAAAAACACGCAGAAGTAAATCTGACAAATCTTTCTAGCGAACTGAGAAGTCGCCTAGAAAATCTAGCAGTAGATGTGCAGAATAACATTTCAAAAGAATCTGAAGGCGCCAGAAGCTTACTTAGTGACCTAGACGCAAGTGGCTTAGAGCGCTTAGAGTCAGAACAGAATCAACTTTCGTCCGCCATTGTCGATCAGTGTGAGCAATTCAAAGGCGAACTGGAGAAACTCACTGGCTCTGTTCAAGGTCGTCTCAACAGCTTGATTGCCAGCCGCAATGATGAACTGGCCAGATTGAGCGAATCTATCCTAGATCAGCTGAAAGAAAGCCACGATAGCTACAGCGAGAAAGTAACCCAACGATTTGAGCGCTTCCGCGAGCGCATGGGCGAAGAAAATGCATCAATCACTCAATCTCTAGAGCGTAACATGCGCTCAATGATTGAAGAAATTGACAGCTCCCTGGAAAGAGCCTGCGAGAAGCTGCGCTCAACCAAGCTTGATCTAGAGCAGACAATTTCGCATACGGTGGCCGTATGTGAGATGGCCGTAGCACAGAAGACTAAAGAACTTCTTGCCGAGTCAATCTTGCCTAAACTGAACGAGCAGAAAGAAATTCTGCGCACCATGATTCACGACATGGGCAAGCAGGTTGCTACAGAATCAAATACAGCAATGCTGTCGCAACTGGCAAAACTAGAAGAAAGTATCAATCTCTCTTCTGAAAAGCTGAAGCGCACGGTAGAAGATTGCCTGACCGAGCTAGAGAGCTCTGGTCGCGGGCTTAAGAGTGGTCTTGAAGAGACATTTAGACGCTCAAGCCAAGATTTAGTTCTACGCACTCAAGAAGTGAATGCTTACCTCAAAGATACAGAAAAGCGCATGCTTGAGAGCGATCTTACTCTCAAGAGCTTAGCTGAATCTTCTACAG
>CALRJJ020000292.1:0-6496 GCA_943367505.1 Flavobacterium psychrophilum
GGATGACTATCTGAGTAAGCCCGTTGGCCAAGAACAGCTTTTCCGCTTGCTTGAAAAGTGGTTGCTGCCGCACACTGTTAGTCTAGGGGGAGAAATTCCTGGCACCCATGTGTCAGCACTCAACTTGCCTGCTGAAAAACCCTTAGAAGAAATTCCAATAAATTGTGAGGAATTAGCTTCACTGTATGGCCTTGGGGACCTGAAGCGCTTGATTAATAGCTTTAGTGCTGAGTGCGAGGAGTTGTTGAGCAGTATTCGCCTGGCGGTGGAAGGCGGAAATGAGTCAGAAACGATTCGATTGGCCCATCAGCTCAAAGGTTTGGCGGTTGTCATGACCGCCGATGGTCTTTCTCGCTCAGCTTTGGCCCTCGAAACATCAGCCAAAAGAGGCGAGGTAGACCAGTTACCGGCCCTTACTGAAAAGTTAGCGCAAGAACTGTCCACTGTTTTGGCGTATATCGAGAGTCGCAAAAGTTCACCGATCTTTTCCTGACACTTGTAACTGACCTTTATATTCAAAGGCCTTATAATTACTTGGTCTTTTCTATTTTGTTGTTGACGTTACCAAATTGCTGAGAGCATTTTTAGTTTTAGTTGTATTAGCCGTTTTGCTTGCAGGCGGAGGCTATTTTGTCGCACAGCGCAGCCTGCCTGTGCTTGATGGCATTGTCAGTTTCCCTGAGTTAGGTAGGGGGGCTTCAGTTAAATTTGACGTGAGAGCCGTTCCCTATATCGAAGCGGCCTCTGATCTTGACCTCTATCGCATACAGGGTTATGTCACTGCCCAAGATCGTCTCTTCCAGATGGATATGATGAGACGCACCGCTGCTGGCGAATTGTCTGAAGTTTTTGGTTCACAGTCTTTGCCTCACGATAAGCTGGTGCGCACCATCGGTATCAATCGAGCGGCAGCTGCTGAACTTAAAGGCCTGTCGAAAGATGTTTCGGCGGCCCTTGATGCCTATACACAAGGCGTTAATGCTTATATCAATTCATCAAAAGATCGTTTGTCACTAGAGTTTCTATTGCTCGGATATAAGCCTAAAGCCTGGACAGCGCAGAATTCGTTAGCAATTCTCAAATACAATCAGTATTGTCTTGATGAATCGTGGCGGCTTGATGACCTGCGGCAAAGAATCATCGATAAGGCCGGAAATAAAATAGCTTCTAAAATATTCGATCGTATTTTTGAAGCACCGCCAGCGGTGACAAGTCTTCCTTCTCTTTCACCTCTGCCGACTACCGCTCAAGTGTCGCTGGCTAGCGCACTTTCACCCGCTCCGGGCTGGGGCTCGAATGGCTGGGTGGTGTCCTCTGCCATGACTGAGAGCAAGGGCGCTTATCTGGCATTAGATCGACACTTCGCTTTTACTCAGCCCTGCGATTGGTATTTAGTATCATTGAAGAGTCCATCCTTGCATTTGGCTGGTGCTGCCATGCCGGGTGTGCCAGGAATCGTCAATGGACGCAATGATCGTATTGCCTTTGGTTTGACTTCGCTTAAAGTAGATGTACAAGATCTATTCCTTGAGCAGTTCTCGCCGCAATTTCCTGGTAAGTATAAAACCCCCACTGGTTGGGCTAATGCTAAAGAAATCGTTGAAGAAATTCCAGTGCGATTCTCTAGTTCTTTG
Organism: Flavobacterium psychrophilum; assembly: GCA_943367505.1. GTDB lineage: Bacteria > Cyanobacteriota > Vampirovibrionia > Obscuribacterales > Obscuribacteraceae. The sequence goes on from CALRJJ020000292.1 coordinate 1,635, forward strand.
GTGCTTACTTCTAATTTAGTTCATAAAGTCCTTGAAACCAGGCATGGTCCTGTTTTGATAAAAAATGATCAAAACGCTGTGGCGCTTTCTTGGGTAGGCCTCAATCAGCCAGAGAAAACCACTAGTTGCGCTGAAGCGCTATATCGCCTCAATCATGCCACTAACTGGGCTCAGTTTCAGGGCGGTCTTGAGCATTACGCTGGTTCTCCTTTTACTTTCTTGTTTGCTGATAAAGATGGACACATTGGCTATCAGCAAGCTGGTTCTATTCCTGAGCGGGCCACTGCCGGTAAGTCTAGTAAATATGAGTCTTGCTTGCTCAACCCGGGTTGGGTCGGTCCTGGTGATTGGATTGGCAATGTTCCATTTAAAGATATGGAGCAAGTTTTTAACCCAGCTGAAGGCTACTACGTTGCCAATTTCCGCCAGAGTCGCAGTGAGATGCCTCTCAATCTCAATGTCTATCGCGCTCAGCGGGTGCTCAATGTTCTCTCTTCTTACAAAAAGAGTGGCCAGAAACCGGGCCTTCCTGAAATGGCCTTGTTGCAAGGCGATCAACTTGCCCCCTTAGCCCCTCTGGTTAAACGTACTCTAGTTGAGGCTATCGGCAAGACCGACTCAATTGACGCCTTCCAGCTTAGTGCCCTAGATGCCATTGAGAAATGGGATGGTGTATTGACAGAAAATAGCAGCGGTGCTGCCCTTTATGAGAGCTTTGTTCGCACCGTCGTCAGACGCATACTTGAGCCTCGTCTCGGTGCTGCGCTCACCAACGAATATTTAGAGCGTTATCCTGGCTGGTCTCAGGTAGTTGAGCGTATTTTGCTTGAGAAAAATACAGAGTGGTTGCCCGGTGAAGAGCGCACATTCAAAGGCTTTGTCATTACATCGTTTGGTCAAGCTGTAAAAGATGTTCGCCTGCAAACCAAGAGTGACGAGCCTGCTTCATGGAAATGGGGAGATCTGCACAAAGTTGTGTTTGAAAGCGAGCTTTTACGTGGTGCTCCTGGTCTTGTGCCGCTCTTGGGTGTGCTGAACGGACCGTCTGTTGCGGTCGGTGGTGATCAAGATACAGTATCGAGTATGGAGTCTTCATTGCGTCGTGGTGCGGAGCAGTTTGTTTGTCGCAGTGGCCCTACTATGAGACTACTGATTGACCTTTCTGATAGTGAGAAGTTCTATCAGACCCTGACCCTTGGCCAAAGCAGCAATTGGCTCTCTAACACACGCAATGATCAGCTGCGTTCTTGGCTTACACTGAAGCCTTTGCCGATTGCCTTCTCTCCTGCTCTTGAAGAGAAAATTTCTCAACATAGGCTACTTTTCACCGATCGCTAATGAGTGAAGTTGATGAGCAAATCTAAGGGTTCCATCGGCTTGATTTTGTTGCTGGCTAGTACTTTCAATCAGGCTGCGCTTGCCCAAGTATTTAATGACATTGGCGCACCGCAGAAATTTAAGCGCCCCACTGAAATTCGATTGACTGATGATGTGCCGCAACGCAAACTTGGTCCGCTTACTGTAAAAGATATTTTCCCGCAGATGAATTTGCCTTTTTCGGCACCACAACCCCTTTCGCTGGAAGGAATGAAGCTCTCCGATTTAGGGGCGAGAAGCACTAAGATTTTGGGATTCAATCATTTTGTCGTTTTGCAGGGCACTCCGAGTTTTAGCGGCAGTTCGGCCTTGCTGTATAAAGATAATCGCGAAGACAACCGCAGCAATTTTGTTACTGTTGATCCCTTTGTGCATGCTTACTTTGTTTATTCAAACACGGTGGCTTTGAAGGTAATCAATGACACTCTTTATCCGGAGCTAAATGCCTTGCTGCTGGCTTTAGTCGATTCTTGTGTTAAAGATTATCGGGCTTGTGAAATTGATGAAGTAAAAGATGATATTCAGCGCAATTTGGCCTTCGTCATTGTGGGTTTGAAGCTACTTGATCCCAAAATAGTTTTGCCTGATATGGGTGGTGCCAGCGATCTTGCCCAGGCCGAAATGGCATTGATTGCCAAAGGCAAACGCACACGCTCTGTCATTTTTAATCGAGAGCAAGATTATAGTGCGCTTAACCCAATCGGGTTTTATGCCAGTTCAGAGCGGAGTGCTAATTATTATCGCTCTGCTGCCTGGCTATCCTATATGTATCTCACGCTGTCAGATGTCACCATTGATTCTCAGACCGGTGGTGGCAACAATTTTCGCCGGGCTTTGTTGCTCTATAGAGCCATTGAATTAGGTCGCAGCAATCGCGGCGCTGCCGCTGCCCGAAGTTCTGTTGCTGCCGCTGCCCGAAGTTCTGTTGCTGCCGCTGGCTCAGGTGTCTCGACTGCTAGTTCTGGTGCTAGCTCTGGTGCTGCCATCGGATCTAGTGCTAGTTCTAGTGCTAGCTCTAATGCTAATAATCGGGCGCAGTCGCTAATGCCAAGTTGGCAGCGTATTTATGATATTAGTGTGGCCTTAGCTCCAAGTGTTATCACTCGTGAGCAGACTGTCTATCCGCGCGAAATTAAGAGTATGTTTCAGGCGGGCAATCTTGAATTTAAGGACCTCTTACAGACTCTAGCACAGCCGCTTTCACGTGCTCGTCTGCTCTTATCGATAAAGAAGCAAAGGCCACAGGGTCTTGATGCTGCCTCAATTTTTGAGATGGATAAGAACCGCAGCCCGGATGAAAATTTGATGGTACTGCGTTTCCTCCCACCTATTAATAGTTATGAATTAGAATGGCTGAAGTGGCAAACCACAAATTACAAAGAAGAGGGCGAAGATGGCTTAATCGATCCCCTCTCTCTATATCTCTTGTACTCATGGGGATCGCCAATTGCAAGTAATGTTTTAAATGGATTGAGTGACCGGCTCGATCCTAATTTGGTCGACACTGTGCCCGAATTAACGCGAGTAGCTGGCCGTCGGAGAGTAGAAGCAGATCCTAACAACCCTGTATGTCTTGCTGAAAAACGCTGGGCAATTATCACTGAGTATTTGCGTCCGTTGAAGAAGAATTCGCAGCCTTCGCTAATGTCTGAAAATTGGTCTCTGCAGCATGTACTTAGTGCTTCGGCCGCCTTTGTTGATTCTTTTACTGCTTATGATCGACCCGCTAACGCAGCTAATAGTTCTTCGAGTATTTCTAATACCCCAAAGACTGCTGCGGCTGCTAACAAAGTAGAGATTGCTCCAAAAGAGCCTGCCACCTTGTCTCGCAATGAGATGAATGATGCCCAGCGTATGTTTGCTCCCAAGCAAACTGTGAAGAAAGCTTCTAACTTCCACTATCTTGAGCCAATGCCTGAGCTCTTTGCCAAGTTAAGTTGGTTTACGCAAATTACTGCTAGCGAATTGACCCGACTTAAATGCTATCCCGAAGATATGCGCTCTCGTCAGAGTGATTTTGTGCGGCTGCTAGATCGCTTGACCAAAATTGCTGAACAAGAGCTGGACGTGCAGCCTATTTCGACCACAGACTTTAAACTTTTGGCAAACATCGATCAAATTTTGGCTGTGATTTGTCCTCCTGAATCGGCTAGTGTCTACGTGCCAGGGGTTGGTGGGGGCGGGGCTAGTATTGGTCCTGGTGATAGTGGTCAGGTCTATGCAATCTTCAGTACAGATCAAGGGGCTTATCTCAGTCGAGGCACGACCTACAGTTACTTTGAAGCTGCCGGTGGACCTTTTAAACAGCAGCATTGGGACCGCAAACAGGGCTTTGGCTTCTTGCGACCACCAAGTTGGATCTCAAAAGTCGATATACTCTCTGATGCTAAGGCGGAAGGTTCAGATGTAAAGCCTGCTGCCAGGGCAGACGATAAGGCTGTGAAATTGCCCGCGCAGCCAGCTACTAGATCTGCAGTTACTCCTGCAATTGTTAAACCGAGTGCTACTCAAGGAAATAAGTAATGAAAAAGAAAGCACTATTATGTGGTTTGGTTCTCACAGGCCTATTTTCAGGTGTTGCTCCCAGTGAGGCGCAATCCCCTGTTGTGGTCAGCAGCCCTGCGGCAACGGGCAGCGCTACGTCTGCTGCCGCGCCCCTTCCTGAGAGTGACCTAAAGACCGAACTACGTGATCTCCATGAAGATTTGCGGCGGATGGAAGGTGCCCTCCACGATCTTGATCGAGAGGCTGGTCGTCGGCAGGTCATCGCTAATAGCTTATCGAATAACGATGCTTTTATTGCTGACCCCTGGATGGGCTGTATGGCTTGTGCTCTTCCTAGTTTGATTCAGGATAGCACCACTCTTGGTGCATATTTGAAGCCGAGAGCTGCTTTTCTCAACCAATCACTTAGCTCACTTGATTCATTGTCTTCCGCTGTGCATGATATCGCTGGGCGTCTTGCTCGGGATCCTGAAATTTCAAGTAATGTTAAAGCAAAAGTTGATCTAGATGTATTGAGCGATGCGCTCAAAGACTTTGATGGAAAGCTGGTTGCTCTAAAGGCTCTCTGCAATGTTGAGGCACCGAATAATGCTCAGATATTGATGGCAGTTGGCACTCTTAAAGATTCTGTCAAAGGAATTGATACCGTTGGTGGTCGCCTCTGGAAGGCCGAGAAGAAGTAGCCAGATTATTTGAGCATGAGGGCAATGAACAAGTTAACTGCTGCTGTTCTTTTGCTACTGTGTTTAGGCGCCATGCTGCCAGTAGAGGCCGCACAGCCAAAACCTGTCAAAGCCAATACTATTACTGTAGCCAACAGCCTCAGTAAGCACTGTCACGCCATCTATCTGGGTGGGAATGATAAGCGGTTGCTGGCAGTCGTTCTTGGCGATGAGATTCGCGTTACCAAATATCGCCATGAAAAAGGCAAGATGTCAGACTTGGCCTGGGACGAATGGTGCAAGTCGATTGTCCGAGGA
>CALRJJ020000293.1:0-6491 GCA_943367505.1 Flavobacterium psychrophilum
GAGAAAGCGCAAAGAGAGGCAGAGTCCCGTTCCCAGTCTCAGAACATAGTAGCCGCGAATACTCGCCCTGATTCCGCTAAGTTAGTCGATGGCTATCGCATGAAACTTAAGTGGGGCGCCGGAGAAGAACCATACGACGGCTTATTTACTGAAAACCACGCCACTATCACAAACGACACAGTGACCTATTGTTTCGGTCCGCCCCATTGCGGCAGCATGACTGGCCGCAATCTAGAACACAAGACCTATGCCAATGTTCTGATGAAAGATTGGGCAATTGAAATTCTCCATAGTAACCCAGTCAAAAATGATAAGGTAGAAGTCGCTGAAGAGGCGACTATCTGTGGACTTAAATGTCGCCACTATCTGTTAAGCGGACATCTACTTACCGAACCCAGCGCAAAAGTAACAGGCGACTATTGGGCAACTAAAGAAATTAAGGTCAAGCCGGAGGTGGCTGCGGATGTCTGCCGCTTTGCCAGCGCGCCCATAGGCTATGGTTTACCTGTGCGATATTCATATAAGGTTTTTCGATCAGGCAGGAACGTCGGAGCGTCACTCCCTCGTGTTCAAACTATCAGTCTTTGTGAGCTGGTGAAGTCAAGCCGTTGTCAGGTAAATCCGGAGCAGTTTAATGAGTCTCTGGCCGGCTTTTCACCGGTCAAGGGCAATCTAGACCTCTATACTCAAGACCTTGTTGATGGCCTAAATAACTCGGACTAAGACTCTTGCCAGACGATCTCGCACTCATCGTAGTTGATAGTGGGAATGGCAATTTCTTGCATCATGCCCGGCTCTCTTTCTATGAACCAATCATCAAGGTAGCTTTCTTCAAACGGTAGCTCAGCACCCGGATCGTTAGCATCGTTGCAAAGAAACTCGAAGACATTGCGGTAGCTTTCGCCTTCTGGCGTAAACGTAATGATACCGTTCCATTCCTCATCATCTTCAGTTGCGATATTTGCAACTGTGCCGATTAGCGTGTTGCCGTGGTAAAGGTTTAATTGTTGAGTCATAGCAGGCTCACATTGTCAGGTAGTGGGTGTCATCTAGCTGTCTACAATTGTAGCGCGAACTTTGAAATGCAAGGGTCGATTTTGTTGCCGGCCATCTTCCACGAATTTGCCACACTTTTCTGGTTTGATAGACGTTGGGGAGATCTGAATCTGAACCTGAATCTGAATTTGATTCTGGATCACTCGACAAGTCGATTTACTAAAGGCCACAGCTAATGATTCTTAGGACAGTTAACGACGAAGAATATCCTTCGCCTGAGCCAAGTTCCATACCAGAGCTAAAGACTAAGCTCTGGGCGCTCTCTTACGAACGCGCATCTAATGTAGTCTGCTGTGAAAATTGTGGCACAACGAGCACTGTCACCCGCTTGGTCGCTAATAGTAATCCGCCATCACTACATGGTGCCGAAGTTCTCAACCAGCTTTCTGCGCCAACATGTATTGATAACCGATTTGAAATTATCAGGCAACTGGGCAGCGGGGGTATGGGGGCCGTTTACTTAGTAAACGACCGCATATTGAAGAAGCCATTTGCCCTAAAGATGCTGCGCGAAGATCTGCATAAGGCTGGAGATGTCAGCCTCGATAAGCGATTTCAGATGGAAGCTCAGGCTGCTCTTGAGATGACTCACGTCAATGTGGTCGGTGCATACTGCCAGGGAAGACATCAGAGTGGTGCACCGTATTTGGTGATGGACTATATTGAAGGTGAAAGTCTTGCCGATGTTTTGGCAAAAGAGAGATGTCTGGAAGTTCACTCGGCGCTAAATATTTTCATTCAAGTATGCCAGGCTCTCTCCCATGCGCACACTAAAAGTTTGATTCACCGTGATCTCAAACCGGCAAATATTCTCCTGCAACAGCTAACGACAAATGGCGCCGTGGTTAAGTTAGTTGACTTCGGCATAGCCAAGAGTATTCCCTTGTTTGACCAAGAAACTCAGGGGCTCACCAGTACTGGTGTAGTAATTGGCAGCCCTGCTTACATGAGCCCCGAGCAATGTGTGGGCGAAGATCTCGGCGAGCAATCAGACATTTATTCACTCGGTTGCGTCATGTATGAGGCTTTGACCGGCCAGCCACCCTTCACCGCTAAAAATTCAATCAAGGCCATTATGGATCACGTCAAATCAGCTCCTGAGCAATTTGCCAAGAAAATTCGGATTGCCGATCAGACAATGAACAGTGAATTTGACTATGCTGGATATAGGCAGGCGATTGAGGCAGTTGTTCTGAGGTGCTTGGAGAAAGACCCGGCACAGCGCTATCAGTCGGCCGATGAGCTGCGCCTTGACCTCGAATGTTTGAGTGAGAATAAGATACCTAAGCTGCCGAGCAAAGAAAAAGCTATCGATGCGAAACTAGCCAAGGCTGGAAACTTTGAAGGTGCGATGGCCCTAGTCGTGCTGATTGCAATTCTAGTGCTTGTCTTAGCTCTCAAGCTCTTACAGCCGTTGATTTAGATCGAAGTAACTGCTGCCAGCCTTGAGCGGCGACGTTCGTTGGCGACTGGTAGCTCTGTTAAGCGCAAGAACTGGCCTTCATCTGGCTGGTAGCTAAACACCTCACCTGTCTCAATCTTGTAGCTCCAAGCGTGCAGGTTCAAGTTTCCACCTGCGAGGCGCGCCGCAACTGCTGGATGCGTTCTTAAATTCTCCAGCTGTGCCAGCACATTTTCCTGCATGGTGATGTTGAGTAATTCTTCGTCATTGAGGTCTGTATAGTTTTCTTTGACTGTGCGGCGTGTCGATTCAGCATGGCTGAGCCATGTGGCCACGGCTGGCATTTCAGTCAACTCTTCTGGATGAAGCAAACCTCTCATAGCGCCGCAATGAGAATGTCCGCAGACGATGATGTCTTTGACACCGAGGGCTGAAACTGCAAATTCAATGGTTGCGCCTTCTCCGCCATTGGCCGCGCCATATGGTGGAACAATGTTGCCAGCGTTGCGCAAGATAAAGAGGTCGCCAGGGTTTGTCTGGGTAATCAAATTTGGATTAATTCTGGAGTCAGCGCAGGTGATGAACAAGGCATCAGGGTTTTGACCCTTTGCCAGGCGTTCAAATAAGTCTTTTTGCGAGAGAAAAATCTCTGACTGAAAGTGATGTAGCCCTTTGATGAGCTTTAACATGGTTTTTCTCCGCCTGACATTAGGTGGCCCGATAGATTACACCGGCCCTACTTACTAGCTTCTCAGCGCTCTCTTTCATCTAGCTTGCAAGATATTATAGTCCTTTACCATCTTCGCCTTCTGAGACTGGCTTTAACCACTCTTCAAGGGGGTGAATCGGGCAGACCGTGTAGAATGCTAACGAGTAATGCTTACGAGTGATTCAACGGAGGCGTGGCATGACCTTGAAGGCCTTTACAACGGCAGCTTTGATAGGTTTAATCGTCGGTTCGTCATCTCCGATAGCCATTGCTTCGCCTGATGATGCGGCTGTTCCAGCTGTTCCGAGTGTTTCGGCTGGTCCGACTGCCTCAAAAGCGTCGGCCACTGCGTCTTCTGAACCTCTGAAGGTAACCTTAGACAACTGCAAGAAAGCGGCCGACTACAGCGCTAAGGCTAGCGGTATGTCGATGCTGGTTATAGAAAATGGCAAAGTCATTTTTGAAGACTACCCCAATGGGCATAAGGCCTCAGAGCCCCATGAACTTGCCAGTGGCACAAAAAGCTTCACCGGTTTGTGTGCCCTTGCCGCCAGCGAAGACGGAATCTTGACCCTTGATGAGAAGGTTTCCAACACAATCACCGAGTGGAAGGGTGACTCTAAGCGCGAAAATATTACTATTCGAGAACTGCTTTCACTCATTTCTGGTATCACTTCGGCTACAGGTATGGCGCCACCTTATGCCCAGGCACTTCAAGCAGAGATCACAGCAAAGCCGGGCGAAAAGTTTCAATATGGTCCGGCACCATTTCAAGTTTTCGGCGAGCTAATGGTGCGCAAGCTTAAGGCCAACAAAGAGAATAAGCACGCTGAAGCAACAATGGTTGATTACCTCAAGCGTCGAGTGCTTGACCCCGCCGATATTCATGTAGGCTTGTGGCGCAATGGAAGGGACGGCATGCCACTGATGCCCCAGGGGGCAGCATTCACTGCACGAGAGTGGGCTAAAGTGGGAGAGCTGGTGCTCAATGGTGGCATGGCTGGTGGCAAGCAGATCATTCAGTCTGAGAATATCAAAACGCTCTTTATTGGTTCTCCTGCTAATCCAATGTATGGATTGTCTTGGTGGTTGAACCGCCCTATGGATGATCAACTGAGAAACAGCATAAGAACACTGACCATGGCTTCAGACCTGCGCTATAGTGCGCCAGGTGTGCCTAACGATTTAGTGATGGCGGCGGGAGCTGGCAAGCAGAGGCTGTATGTGGTGCCCTCTATGAACTTAGTTGTGGTGCGCCAAGCTAATGTGAAATCGGAGCTAATGCCAGGAGCCGGCAATACCAGATTTTCTGATGTGGCCTTTTGGCAATTGCTTACGCTCGGGCACGCCGACCCCGCTGCCGCATCCGATAAGATGCGGGCACTTTCTGGTCTAAGGCAAGGCGGTATGCCTCGCATGCGAGGGGCAGGTCAGGCTGGTTCGGGGCAGAGTGGTTCTGGCCAGGCAGGAGACAGCCAGGCCGGAACAGGTAACACCGGTATAGGTCGAAGTGGAAGATTTATGCGCATGCTCGATCGCAATCACGATGGAGTTGTGGACCCGCAGGAAAAACAGGTGTTTAGGAATCTTTTGCAGAGGCGACAGGGCTCAAGTAATCAGCAGCAGTGAGTGCATCGTTTAAATAGGTAGATTGATTTTATGCTTTTGCAATTGACACTGCGTCAAATCTCATTTTGTGGAGCACTACTGTGCGTGTCTTTCGTTTTGCTAAGTCAGTCGGTAAATGCAGAAGGTGATCAATCCCGAGTGCAAGCTGCACGTCCTAAGTCTGCTGCCCCGCAGCTTCCTGTCTCTCTGGCTACTGAGCCTCATGAGCTTGCGCCAAAGGCTCCGAGCAATCTTATTAAAGTTCCTATGCTGCGTCAGTCTACTGATTTCACTTGTGGGGTTTCCGCTCTTCAATCAGTCTTCGCTTACTTTGGTGATGATTACCGCGAAGATCAGTTAGCAAAAGAACTCAAGGCTGTTCCTAAAACTGGCACTCACTATCAAGAGATGATGCGCCTGGCTAAGGCCAAAGGCTACTCTGTCAAAGTCGTGAAGAGTATGACTATTCCCGAATTGAAGAAGCTCATTGATAATGGTAAGCCTGTGATTTGTTTGATTCAGGCCTGGGCCGAAAAGAATGCCGATTATTCCAATGATTGGGAAGATGGCCATTATGTGTTAGCCATTGGTCATGATGAAGCCAACATCTTTTTTATGGACCCTTCTACCCTATGCAATTACACTTATATTCCAACTGATGAATTCGTCAAGCGCTGGCACGATACTGACGGCAAAGAAAAGCTGGTGCACTTTGGCTTGATTATTGAAAAGTCTAAGCCCAAGTACAGTCCGACTAAAATCATCAAACTTGAGTAGCAAAGTAAGTACTTCTAAGTTGTCACTGCAATTTAAACTCGGCCGGTACTTGCCTCGGCTTTGTCGGTGGTGCTGAAATGATAAGGTCGTTTCCTTTCCATTTACTCTTGAGCACTGCCGTCTGAAGCTCTGAGCGGTCTTGCAAAACTTCTGTTTGCACTGATTCTTTCAAGCGCTCGAAGGCCTGGCTCAGCGTGGGCTTGCCTGCTCTTAGTGCTTCTATCAATTGGTGAGTGAATACGCCGTTCTGGTAGCGCTTTGACTCCCAAGACACCTGGTTGGGCATGCTGCTACAAATAATTAGCTGTCCCGTGCCTTGCGACAGCGCAGCGCTATCGATATTGCCTACCCGCGTTAGCCCTTTGGCGGTATCGGCTGCACCGCTATGACAAGCATCGATAATTAGCACCACGCGATTAGAGTGCACCCGTTGCTTGATTGCCGCTGCTAAATCAGACAGCGGCAGGCCGGTGGCATAAAGGCTTTCTGGATCGGTATTGTGCATGACCAGGTAGTTGAGACCCTCAAGATCGGCCTGTGATGGGCTGCCGTGGGTAGAAATGAAAATTAGCACCAGGTCGTTTGGGTGAGCCAGTCGGGGTAACCATTTATCACCTAGCTCTGCTAGCACCCGTTCTTTTGTGGCTTGTTCATCGACCAAGAGTTTGACGTGGTCAGCAGCAAAGTTGGCCTCATTGATCAGATAGTTTGAGAGATCTTTTGCGTCTTTTGCTGGATATTTGAGATTGATGGAAGGCTTGGCGAATTTGCTCACACCGACGACAAAGGCCCACTTGTCTTCAATTGGGGCGTTGCTCGCAGCCGAGTTAGAGCTTGAGTCTGGACCACGGTTAGAGTTAGAGTTCGAAATGGAAATGGAGTCAGTGTTAAAATTAGACTTCGATTCAGAGCCGGACGCTGAGATAGATTCAGAACCAG
>CALRJJ020000294.1:0-6481 GCA_943367505.1 Flavobacterium psychrophilum
CACGCGCACCAAATCTAACGCCAATTGCTCGGCCGATTGATAACGGTCCTGCGGTTGCTTAGCCAGACATTTGGCTATTACGGTATCAATAGAGTCAGGCAAATTAGCCGCTATTGATTGATTGACGTCGCTTAGCAGCGGAGGCTCAGCCTCCTCGTGCAGCAGCGTTATATCAAGAGATGTCTTTCCCTCAAACGGCACAAAGCCTGTCAGTGCCTCAAACAAGGAGCACCCGACAGAATAAATATCAGAGCGACCGTCAACTTTATCGCCACGACACTGCTCCGGACTCATGTAGAAAGGGCTACCAAAGATTTCGCCAACAGCAGTTAGTTGCTGAGTTTTAGCGCTGGCATCCACTAGCTTTGAAATGCCAAAATCAAGAATTTTCACCTGCAATTTCTTGCTCTTCGCTCTTTCAGATGAGCTGCCATTGCTGCAAACAAAAATATTGGCTGGTTTGATATCGCGGTGAATGATGTTGTGGCCATGGGCGTAGGAAAGTCCATCCAAAACTGCCAGGAACACCTCTATGGCAAAAGCGAGAGGCAATGAACCTTTTTCTACCAACAGCTCTTCTAAGGTAGAGCCAACGAGATAGTCCATCGAATAAAAGGGAATAGACTTTTGGTGCAGGCCCAAGTCGTAAACTTGAACTAAAGTTGGATGTTTGAGTCGAGCCAAAATTTTGGCTTCGCCTTGAAAGCGCAACCAATTTTGTTCATTGACAGCATCTGGGGACAGCACTTTTAAAGCATACTGCTGCCCCAGTGACTGATGCTGCGCCAAATAAACGACGCCCATGCCGCCCTCGCCAATAGGACGAATAATCTTGAAGACCCCGCCGACCAGATAACCGGCGGGCAATTCTCGCATTGCCTCGCTTCCATCGCCCCAGATCTTATTGGCGCTACTAGTTAACTGTTTGCGCTGAGCAAGACGAACCGAGGTTTTCGAGCGCGTACTGGTCATTCACTAGCCCTGGCAAAAGTGAAGCTAATTTTGACTCAAATACACCGCTTTAGCAACCGCATTAGAGACACTTTCGTGCACTTCACGATCAAGAATACTGGGCACGATATTATCCATTTTGGTCTGGCCACAAATGGCATGAGCGGCAGCCAACTTCATAGCATCGGTGAAATGAGTGGCCTGGGCACGCAGAGCGCCTCTGAATAGGCCTGGGAAAGAAAGAGCATTATTGATGGTACGTCCATCAGCAGCAAACAAGGCCCCGCGCTTCATTGCTTCTTCTGGCTTAATTTCAGGGTCTGGGTTAGAAAGAGCCAAAATAACCTGACCGGGACGAACCATCTCAGGGGTGATTAAACCGGGCTTACCAGTGGTGGCGACCACTACATCACAATCACTCATGATTTGCGCCAATGGCACCGGAATGCCACCCAGGCTAGCTAAGCGATTCATGGCATTCTCGCGGATATCGGTACCAAGTACCTGCTTAACACCGTAGCAAAGTAGAAGTTGAGCAATTCCAGAGCCAGCGGCACCGAGGCCGATGATACCGACTTTACTGGCAGTTAGATCGACACCATTGCGCTGAGTGATGGTCATCAAAGCGGCCAATACCACCACCGCTGTTGCATGCTGATCATCATGCAGAACTGGGATACTCAGCTCTTCTTGCAACCGTCTCTCAATTTCAAAACATTCAGGAGCGGCAATATCTTCTAAATGTATGGCACCAAATGTAGGGGCAATTGCTTTCACCGTAGCAACAACACTTTCAACATCAGTGTTATCCATCAAGATAGGAATGGCGCTGATACCAACCAGTTGCTCATACAAGACCGATTTGCCTTCCATCACAGGCATACCAGCAACAGCACCAATATTGCCCAGTCCCAGCACCGCCGTGCCATTGGTAACAACGGCTACTGAATTACCAATGCAAGTGTAGGTGCGGCTGGTGGTGATATCTTTCTGGATTAGCTTACAGATTTGAGCAACACCAGGAGTATAGATTTTGCCCATCTCGGCAATGCTAGTCAGCGGCGCCTTGCTCTTAATACCAATTTTGCCACCTTCGTGAGCCTGTTCTACCGGGTCGATTACCCCTTCTAGGCTAGCATTTGAAAGAGTTTTAAAGCCTTCTACAACAGCCTGCAAATGCTTCTCATCATCAAGATAGAGAGTTATGTCACGCACCAGAAAGTCCGGGCCTTGCGCCACAATATGAATTTCGCCGATATTGGCACCAAGCTCACCCAGCCGTGTTGCTATCTTGCCTAAATAGCCAGGTTTATCCATTACTCGCACACGAAAAGTGCGGAGGATCTTGGCTTCGGGACGGACTAAAGATGTCATAACCATTTCTATTGCCTAGGGTACCTGCAGATAGAAGAAGTCTAACTGCTCAAGCAGAGCCAGTTCACTCTATTTGGTATTTCGTAACAGTGATAGTTACTCACCTTTATGTTCTTCGATTTCGGTCCACGTTCCAAACCAACGAACGACCTCACCCTGGGAGTCTTTGAGCGGTACCGCCCGACAGAGGTGCCAGAGGTAGTCACGTCGGCCTTCTTTAGCTGTAGCGGCCTCGGGCTTGCCAAGCGGCCCAGTGCGCCGGAGCTTTAGACCAAGGGCGCGCTTGAGACGAAAACGCACTTCAAATGGCTCAGCGTTAGACACCGCTTGTCGCCATTTCTGATCATAGGCCCCAAGATCTTCAGTGTGAATCAACAGGCGCCAACCACCATGCAAGCTCTGCTGTGCAGTCAAACCAGTATATTCAAACCAGCGATAGTTCCAGAAATCAATGGTTCCTGTGCTGTTGGCCGTCCAGACTATTTGAGGCATGGCATCAGCTATGATGCGCAGCTGTTCTTCGCTGGCCAGCAGTGCTTCAGTGACACGCCGCTGGTCATTAACATCAGTGGCAATCACGAGCCAGCTCATTGAGGCTTGCCCGGGATTAAAGAACGGCACCACTTTTAGAAGATGCCAGCGGTAGAGACTCTCATCATAAAGATCAACTGAATTTAAGGCTTTAAGAGCAGAAGACTTGCCACGCAAGCGCACTTCACATTGGAAATCGGCATACAGCTCGCCCACAGAAAATCCACTAACATCGAAATTTAGCTTATCAGTTGGATGCAGCAGCGATGTCCAGTTTAGAGGGGTGTCCAGATTCAAACCTGTAAAGTCGAAGAATCCGCCATTGCCATAAGTTACCAGACCATCTGCGCCACAAACCCAGAGCAGTTGAGGAATCGCTTCAGCCAAAGCATGAAGATTCGACTCTCGAATAGCTAACTCTTTTTGCAATTGTCGTCGCGCACTCAAATCAAAAAAGAACAATAACCAGTCGTGGTCTGCCGGACCATTCTTAGTCAAGCCGGCAATCACGGGTCTCCTTTCACCATTCTTCGCTAAGACTTCTGTCTCCCAGGGCTCAATGGCACTGGCAGAAGAAAGATGCTGTTTGGCTTTCTCTAAATGCTTATGCGCCGATTTAGGAAAGAAGAAACGCATATCAGCGCCCATATTGAGCTCAGCAAGCGAATAACCGCTCAGAGCAGCAAAAGAAGGATTCGCCTCTAACAATTTGAGATCACTGTCGAGCATTACCACCGGTACAGGGTCGCTAACAAATGTAGTGGGAATGGCCAGATAACTGGGATCCTCAGCAATCTCCCGCAAATGAGCAATGCGTTTTTTGGTAGCAGCGATTTCTCGCTTAAGATAGTTATTCTCGACAGCCTGGGCCGAATCTGCCGCCTTCAATCGATCGACGTCCATGTTCCTACCCACTGCGCTATTCCGCCACGATAATTTCTCAGAGCAACAGCCCGAGCCAAGAATTTTACATAGACATCGGGATCTGCTAATGCATTTTTGCGCGCTTTCAAGCGTACATCGGCCTCAAAAGCCTCTCCAGTTTTCACACAATGGCGCCAGCGACTCATATACTCTTTGCGATCATCAGGATGCATAAACAGAGCGAAATCTAGACCCACTCTATGTTCCCGTGTCAATCCACTAAAGTCGAACCAGCGATTGCTGAAGAAATCGACACGACCATCAGGCCCAGCGGTCCAGACAATCTGAGGTATTTGATCGGCCAGTGACTGGAAGGCATGAGCGCTTTCTAGTACTTCTTCCATTAGACGTTTGCGGCGGTCAATATCAGTGGCAGTGCCAACCCAGAGACCAGAGCCAATACCAGCTTCATCATCAAGAGCCTCGCTGGTGACGGCGTTCTCAATCGTAATTTTAAGCAGGCCATCAACTTGCCCGACCAGTGGATTAACCAGGGGCAGGGCTCTAACTATGTGCCAGTAATATTCACCATCACTAGCATTGATTCTAAATTCACCACTAAAGGAAGAGTTACTAGCTACGGCCTTATGCCAGAGTTTGTCCCATTTTTCGAGATCGGCCTCATGAATAGCATCGCGCCAGGCAAAACCGTTATCAGCTGATGGAACCACCCCAGTTAGTTCATAAAAACGTTCATTAAATTGACGCATGCAGCCTTTGCTATTGCTGACAAAAACAATATGCGGCATCTCTTGCACCAGGGCAGAAAACAGTGTCTGCCGCTGCTTTAAGTCATCTTCAAGCTGGCGAATTTCTTGCAGATCAAGCAAGAAGACTACGCGCTCAGCGCTCTCTTCATCGAGAAGACGTAGGGTTACGCCCACAGCCATTTTTTTGCCATTGGCAGTAATTCTTTCACTTTCCCAAACTCGGGAAATCAAATTGCTTGAAAGGTCTTTAATATGCTCAGCATCAATTAAATAGCAGCTACGTGGCGTAATTTGGTCTTCACTGAGACCACCGGCAAGTAGTTCTTCACGACTGTAGCCGAGATAGCCAGATAGAGCTCTATTGCCATAGGTAATTCGGCCACTCTTGTCGACTTTGTAACTTGGCACAACTGTGCCTTCAATGAAAGATTCGAAGCGCGATTCTGCTTCAAGCAGAACTCTTTTGCGATCCTCAGACTTGCTCATATCAAGAAATGAGAAGTCAGCAGGATGAGATTTGCGATAGGCGAGCTTCGCCAGGGAGTGAGCGACCGATAATCTTCGCTCCTCCTCGTGCAACTGAGCCAGTTCACTGGCCAACTGCTGACGCTCATTTTCCAGAGCCTGTTCGGCTAAGGAAAATTCTTTGTCAGAATCTTCAGTATTGAGACGGGAGCTATCAGACATTCATTACCGAAACAAAAAACAAGCAGTAAGACGGGAATCCAAGACTTACCTATGCAAATGAAACCAGCCTGCGGTACGGACCTTCTAAGGAGTTTCTAAGACTCATATGTGTAGAACCACACACAGCAGCACTCTCCGTCGAACACTAGTGGAGCATAGCACAAGTGGCGTCTCCCTCTTAGCAACCTTTATCTATTCTAAAGACCTTCCTTTTCCACAAACAGAAACTTGGCTTTGGAACAAATCCGCCTCTTATAGGTCACTAAGTCTGGCTAACGCCACCGGGACTTAAAAAAAAGGAGTGACCATGAGAGGTCTAATGTTTTTCGGGCTGCTCAGCTTTCTAGCTGGAGTATTGCTAGCGCCAAAGAAAGGATCTGAACTACGCACACAAATGCGCGAATCGTGGGATCTCTTTAAGTATTCTACGGAAGAGAAAGGCAAAGAAGTCTGGCAAGCAATTGTTCCAGCCGCTGAGCAAGTAAAAGAAGAAGGCAACAATTTGAAATCAGAAGGCAAAGCTCTTCTCAAAGATGCCGGTGAATATCTTGATAAAGCCGTAGGCAATGGCAAACAGACTCTTGAAGAATCTCAAGGGAGAGTCAGTGAGAAGTTTGCACCAGTCGTCTCGATCATCAAAGAAGACGTCCAAGAACTCGGTGAAGGCGCAACTGGTGCGCTAAATAAAGTTACTGAAAAATTTGACGAGTTAAAAAAGAAAGGCGTTAGCGCCATCGACAATTTGCAAAAGAAAGAGGCCTAAAGAAACTAGAAAAATAGTTTCTTCTTTTAGCGAACGCCTCCTTTGAGTATTGCTTTGCTCCACCAGGAGCCATTCTCGCCATACTTTACTTTGGCAACCTCAACACTGAGTTGAAACGGTTTATCTTTTGTAAAACGATAAACCGTTTCTTCAAAAGTTTTAGTCTGCTTACCTGACTTGCGGTCTGTCAGCAGAATAGCGACCACTAGATCTTGTTCAACGATAGTTGGCGAGAGAACTCGCACATCGTTCTTCAGCAATGTATGTTTGACACTATTGTTGTCACCAAGACTTGAATAGCGCTCGGAATCCAGGTCGGGGGCCGATAGATAGATATTGTTTATGGTCTTGCGCGTTGAATCGACCTGGGTCACTTTAATTTCGGGTGGCGCCATAGTGACAAAACCAGCACGGGGCATGTAGAAACGGAAATAAGCATCCGCCACACATCCTTCATGAATCAGCTGCTGGGCGCGCTCGGCGTCAGCTGGCTGAGCGTTAGTAAAAGCATCGCTATAATCGCAACTGGTAATCTCAAGCT
>CALRJJ020000295.1:0-6449 GCA_943367505.1 Flavobacterium psychrophilum
TGCAAGAACTTAAGATCTAGCAAGGCAATAGTTTTATCGGCCCTTGTGATGCGGAAGAAACCTTTGTCATCGAATTTGCCGACTACTGTAAGTTCGACACTGTGTTTCTCGGCTAGCTCTTTCAGTTCTTCGATTTTGGTTGAAGATAAAGTCATACGCTCTTGCGATTCGGATATGACAATTTCATAGTCGGCTAAGCCGGGATATTTAAGTGGAATATGATCGACTTCAAGGGTGGCACCGCCAGTTATCTGGGCCATCTCGCCAACTGATGAGGAGAGACCACCAGCACCGTTATCGGTGATACCTGATATCAAACCAAGATCTCGTGCTTCTAGAATGAAGTCGGTCACTCGCTTTTGTGTAAATGGGTCGCCTATCTGTACCGCCGAAACCGGTGAGTCTACGTTTAGTGCTTCAGAAGAGAATGTCGCACCGTGAATGCCGTCTTTACCAACACGACCACCCACCATAATAATGGCATCGCCATTTTGGGTGTGCTTTTCGTAGCCGCACTTGCCGTCAACCGTAAGCGGTAGAAGACCACCGGTGCCGCAGAATACTAGGGGCTTAGCGCGATAACCAGGGTGGAAATAGACAGCACCGTTAACAGTAGGAATACCGCTCTTGTTGCCGCCATCTTGCACGCCTTTGCGCACACCTTGAATAATTGACTGGGCTGGCAACATAGTAGGTCGGTTGACCAGCTCTTCAGAAGGATAGGCAAAGCAGAAGACATCGGTGTTGCAGATTGGCTTAGCACCAAGGCCGGTGCCGAGAATGTCACGATTGACTCCAAGTATGCCGGTGAGAGCTCCACCATAAGGCTCTAAGGCCGAAGGCGAGTTGTGGGTTTCGACTTTGAAGCAGATGCCCCAGTCGTCGTTCCACTTAATTACTCCGGCATTGTCAACAAAGACCGAAAGTAAATCAGTGCGCTTCTCGGCCAGCTTCTTGGTTGAAGCCTGCACATAGCTCTTGTACAAACTAGTGATTGTGCGCGCTTCGGTTTTTCTCGCTGGTTTAGTGGCTGAGGTGCCAGCCATACTCATGGTAAGAGTCTGAACCGCTTTGACGTGTGCGCTCTTTTCGTGAATGATGGCATTGAAGATTTTGTGCTTGCAGTGCTCAGACCAGGTCTGGGCGATTACTTCTAGTTCTACGTCTGTGGGCCACTGGCCCAGACCATACTGTGAGCGCTCCTCTACTACTGAGGCTTGCTCGTAGTAAGCACGGATGGCCTGCATCTCTGTTAAATTGAGAGCCAAAGTACGCTTCCGACTCAGGTTTTCCAGTTCAGTATCGCTCAGGTTCAGCGCTACAATTTCTGGTTCGGGAGTGCCAGGCAGATGCACTTGCGGAAATTCAAGAAGTTTAGACAAGTGCGGGGCTGTCAGGTCGTGAATGCGGAACTTGTCTGTGACAGGATGATAGTGGCGGTAGCGGCAGTGATTTTCTACCTGTTTGATGTTGAGTGAATCATCAAAGAGATAAGCTGAGCCAGAGGCTACTCTAATGTGTCCTTCTTCTGTAGTCTCTTTGCCAGCACTCTCCAGACCACTCAGTTTAATTGCTTCTTCGACAGTGCGAGCCAAATTGTCGGTCACGCCTGGCAAATATTGTCTTTCGGCAAACCACTTGAAGCCTTGCTCACGCCACTGTGAAAGCCAACTGCTGCGTTCACTAGCAACCACGCACCAGACATCTTCTAAGAGCTGGTCGGCAAGAATTTCTTTGAGAGCGGCCATGAGTTTTTTTGTTTGTTCTAGATTCTTGCCACTGAGCCAATAAAGAGGCAGAGCTATACTTGTTGAAGGTTTGCCAGCAGCTGCAGCTGCTTTGGGCACGATGGCGACACAAAGATCTTCGTTATGCTCATTACTAGTACTAATTTTAGTTTCGGCAGTCTCTTTCTGATTTTCTTGATTGAGATTGGTCATCGCAGCCAAGCTAGAATTGGCCAGTTGAGCCAGCACCTGCGGAAATAGTTTGTGCTCTAGCTCCAGGCCACGAGCTTGGAAAGTTTCGAGAGTGTCACCGCTTTTGCGTTCAAATACACCTTGAGCCAGGATGGGGCCGTGATCTACTTGTTCGTCTACCAGATGAACGGTGATACCAGATATTTTTACGCCATAGTTGAAGGCATCTTCATAAGCCGATTTGCCGGGGAAGGCAGGGAGCAAGGATGGATGGATATTGATGACACGATAGAGGCCATTGTCGTCTTTGAAGTGGGTGAGAAAATCACCAGACAAAATGCGCATGTAGCCAGCTAAAACAAGATAATCAGGGGCGAACTTTTTCAGCTTTTGCAAGACTTGCTTTTCATGCTCTTTGCGCGAGATGCCACGATGGTCAACACTAACTGTGGGAATGTTGTGTTTCTTGGCAATTTTGAGAGCGTAAGAATCAGGGTTGTTAGAGAGCACCACGGCGATTTCGGCTTCTAACTCTTTCTTCTCTATAGCGGCAAGAATCGCCTCTAAGTTAGAGCCACGGCCTGAAACAAGTACAGCTATTTTGATTGGCACGTAGCTTCCCTCTTTGCGATATCCCGACGATAATCAAGCGATTGACATTGAACAGTGGTAATTAACTGGTAGGCACGCTCTCGAGCATCTGCCATTTTGTCGGCTAGACCCACAGCGGCAAATATGCGCCCACCATCGGTAACGAGCTGCTCACCATTTTCAGTTTTTAGCAGTTTGGTTCCAGCTTGGAAAACTATCTGCCCGTCACTAGGGCTATGGTCGTCGCCGCTAGTGGGAAAGACAATGGCTTCACCTTTAGATGAGCTATCAGGGTAGCTTTGGGCTGCACCTATGACACAGCAGGAGGATTGCTTCGACCAGAATAGTTCTTGCTTGTCTAAAGTTTGCTCAGTGCAGGCGTAGAGCGCATCAAATAGGTCAGATTGCAGCAGTGGCAAAATTGTTTGAGTTTCAGGATCACCAAAGCGGGCATTGAACTCTAAGACATAAGGTTGAGCGTTGCTTGAATTGTCTGCGCTCGATTTTTCTCTGTGCATAAGCAGGCCAATATAGAGCACCCCTTTAAAATTGAGTTTGCCCTCAGCTAAGGCCTTTTGCAAAGGCTTCAAGATGCGCTCTTGAATGGCATCTTTGTGCTCTTCGTAGAGTTGCACCGGCGCATAGGCGCCCATGCCACCAGTATTAGGGCCTTTGTCGTCATCAAAGCGACGTTTGTGATCTTGACTGGGTAAAAGTGGTGTCAGGGTTTTGCCATCACATAGAGTGAGCAGGGAGATTTCTTCGCCATTGAGCATCTCTTCGATGACAACTTTTTTGTCATTGAATTTTCCGCTCTTATATATAGTGTTGAGGGCCTGCAGGGCCTCTTCTTCACTGGCGCAAACAAACACACCTTTGCCTAAGGCCAGGCCGTCTACCTTAACTACCCTGGCCCACTGGTTTGCTTTGACAATGGCTTCAGCTGTTTGTTGCGAAGAGGCGGTGGCGAATCGAGCGGTGGCAATATTGAGTGTATTGAGAACTTCTTTCGCGTAGGCTTTGCTCCACTCTAGTTTGGCCTGGCTTTTGTTCGGCCCAAAAACTCGTAGACCAGCGGCTTCCATGCTGTCGACGATGCCCTCAGCCAGGGGATTATCTGGTCCAATTACAACTAAGTCGATAGCCTGCTCTTTGCTAAAGGCAATGAGTTTGTCAAAGTCCATCACGCCAATATCAACATTGACAGTCTTGTGGCAGGTTGCTGTGCCACCATTGCCTGGAGCGCAGAAGATGTTGTCCACTCTGGTGCTTAAAGCGAGCTTCCAGCATATTGCATGCTCTCTGCCTCCGCCGCCAACAACCAGAACTTTCATCTATCTATACCTTTATATTTATCTTTCGGCGGCAATATTGATCGAGTCAACAAATTGGGGCAGGGTGGGATGCTGCTGGAAGACGTCGTAGCCGATGGTATGGTTGGCCAGTACGCCATAGAGCTTGTCGGCCACAGCTTGAAATTGGGGAGATAAGTGGCTGGGCTGCTCTTTCAAGTCTTTCTCGCAAATTTCTTGCCAATCAAGGCGATTTTGACTGGCTGCCATCTTCTGGGCTTTGCCTATGGCCAATTGCCAGCTGGAATCACGGTAAAACTGCCTGATCATTTCTTTCGATAGGCTGTGACCGCTATAAACCAGTCTTAACTCATCAGGGCCAATGCTGTCAGCTAAGAGCAGGCCTTTATGATCTTCTAGAAATTCAAATTTGCCGTCCCATAACTCGATGCCGCGCTCGGCGAAGTGATGGTAGATAGCTAAAGCTGTAGCAAAGGCTAATTCGGCTAACTCTTCAAAGCGCTTGGGAGTGAGCCCTGAAATTGTTAGTGCTTCTTGAATTGATAAGAGTCGGTCTTTCGGTTCGAGTTTTGTATAGAACTCAAGCACAGGTCGCTCAAACCACCCTTCTTCGGGCACGGCACTCAAGCCTAACACTTGCGCATAGCTAGGATCTGCTGCTAGTCGGCTTTTGAGCGAACTGCCTGGGGGCATGCCAAAGCGGAAAACTACCTCTAGAGGTACCAGTCTTCTGGCTTCTGTAATGTTGTGACTGTAATAGAAAACTGTTTGATCAAGCAGTGACGTTGGCTCTGGTCGCTGCACTTCAGCTTTGACCACTGACATATAAGCTTTAGTGTTCGGAATTTGCTCGATGGTAACGGTCTTGCCATCGCTCCCTACTAATCCTTGAAAATGGTGGCGCGCACCGTGGGTGGTGAGGCGTTGAAACAGTGGTTGATTGACTAATTTCTTCAACCATTCATGATTGAATCTAGAGAGGTGAACTGATTCGCTCAGGTTAATCCAGGTTTTGTTATCAGCCAGATACTGAAAAAAGAAAGCACCGAGAGCAACAAGAGCCTTGCCTTTGTTGGCGATGGTATCGGGCATCTTGCCCCAATCAAACACCGAGTAGTCGTCTGTAAATTCAAACCAGTAAGAGCCGTCGTCGCCTTCTGGCCGCCAGACCCGTTTTACCGAACCGTCGTATTCCAGAATCAGGTCTTGCAAGTCAACCGACAACTTTTTTCTCCTTACTTAAGATTTGCGAATAAGAGTGGTGCGGTCTTTGAGCCTCTGTGATTGGAAGTCACTGCCACAAGTGACATCGGTGGGATAGGTTCCAGTTAAGCAACCGGTGCAAAGCGTATCTTTCTTCAAGGCCTTACGCAGGCCTTCGATTGTTTGGAAGACAACACGATCGGCGCCCAATTTTTTTGCAACTTCTTCATCAGTACAGTTGTAGGCAACCAGTTCATCTTGACTGGGGAAGTCGATACCGTAGTAACAAGGGAATTGAATCTGAGGGCAAGTAGAAGCCATGATTACTTCTTTCGCTCCCGATTGGCGCATTAGTTCAATAATTTGGGCGGCAGTG
Organism: Flavobacterium psychrophilum; assembly: GCA_943367505.1. GTDB lineage: Bacteria > Cyanobacteriota > Vampirovibrionia > Obscuribacterales > Obscuribacteraceae. Next base: position 5,403 of record CALRJJ020000295.1, read on the forward strand.
GTGCCACGGACGATACTGTCATCGATAACCAGGCAACGTTTACCGCGAATTTCTGATGGAATTGGTGAGAGCTTGCGGCGGATTGCTTCTTGTCTGGCGGCATGGCCGTCAAGAATGAAAGTACGATTGACGTAGCGGTTTTTGATTAGTGATTCGCGGAAAGGCAGGTCAAGTGCTTCGGCAATGGCAATAGCTGCACTTCTGCTTGTTTCAGGTACTGGCACAACGACATCAGCTACGATTCCGAGCTCTTTGATGCGTTCAGCTAAAACTAAGCCTAACTGGAAGCGCGTTTCATATATAGAATGTTCTTCTAGTTCGGACTCAACTCTTGAGAAATAGACCGACTCGAACATGCATGGCGAAAGAGAACGCTGGAAGAGCACTTTGCGAGACACTTGCCTGTCTGCTCCAATATAGATTGCCTCACCAGGGGCGATTTCGTTTTCGACTGTGTAGCCTAAATAGGTAAGGGCGATTGATTCGCTAGCTAGGGCATAAACAGGCAGACCTTCACTGTTTATACGGCTGCCGAAGATTAAGGGTCTGATGCCGTCTGGATCACGGAAGCCGAACAGACCGCCTGTGCCATCAATGCCCACAACGGCATAGCTGCCCACCAAACGGTGCATACTGGCTTCAATAGCCTTGAACATGTACTGTGCGTTAGGTTCGTGGCCATCTAGCTCAAGAGCTAGTAATTTCAGTATCACTTCAGAGTCAGATTCACTAGCCGGAGTATATTCCAGCCCTGCTTCTGCCAATTCATCTCGCAGAGTATATACATTGACGATATTGCCATTGTGGCCAATACCGATTGTTGAGCGAGCATCAAAGAAAGGTTGTAGTAAATTGGGGTCTTGTCTGCCGATGGTGGCGTAGCGCGTATGACCCAGTGCGGTTTTGCCTTTGAGGCCCTTCTTAAAGGAGCGCTCGGAGAAGACATTCTCGATTAAGCCGCTGCCTTTCTGTAGATTGAAAAGCTCACTGCCGCTTTCTGCCAGAGTCAAAATGCCCGCGCCATCCTGCCCCCGATGCTGAAGATTC
>CALRJJ020000296.1:0-6414 GCA_943367505.1 Flavobacterium psychrophilum
GTCCTGCTGCCACTACATTTGGTGTGATGTGGGAGGCGTCGGGAACTTGATTGGTGTCATTCGCCCAGCCCCCGCCTGATTTACCGACCGGTTCACCGGGGATGAATCTTGGCCCCACTACCGTTGGGAAGGTGAAGCTGAATTTGCCAGCTTCATATGGAAGAGTTTCTATGTATTTGATTGTGATTTCTATTTCTTTGCCGGGCTCAATGTTGGCGACTGATTGAGTGAAAATGTTGGTGCGCTCTTGATCTAGCAGTGAAGCAACATAGCCATTGGCTCGAGCCTGATCATAAATTTGTCTTGCTTCTTCGCGTTTTTTGATGCTGCCCTTGATCACTCTTGCGCCAACTTTCATTTGCATTTCGTCGACAGCGCCGTTCTCTGATAGCGGGAAGGTATAGACTGCTTCGATTTTGTCTTTGAAAGGATTTTGGAAAACCTGTTTAACTGTCACTCTGGCTATGTAGCCTGATATTTCAGCTTGCACGTCTGTATGCTTGAGGGGGCAGCTGCCTAGTTGTTTGCCACCAGCGGCCATTGCTACTAGCGTGCCTGAATCGGCCTGGTCATTGGCTTTTGTTTCTGTTGCGGTTGATTTATTTTGATGGGGGCGATACGGCCTGCTTGCCTGTCTCCCTGAGCGGCTAGGCATATTTGTTTTGGTCGCGGCGTTCATGGCCGCAGATGCCGCGCTTGCGCCTGCTAGATTGCCTGCGTTAGAGTTTGCGACGAGTTCCCTTGCTGATACCGGTTGTGTCATTACTGATACTGATAGTGCGGCGTTCAGGAGGGCAAGAGTTGTCCCTCCCACAAGTAGCCTTGTGAGATGATTCGATTGCATGTTCGTTCTCCAACTAGGTTTGCTATTACGAGATTAGCGAATAGCTGGCCTTTATCACCTGGGGATAAGCCTAGATCTCGACTGGGTGACCTACCGAACTTAGTTCAGGTTGAGTTTTGCTGGAAGTCTTAAATCAGTTGAGGTGGCCGGTTTTGCAGGCAATTTGGTTTCCTTGCTTAATGGGACGACCATCGAGACCTGTGGCAAAGACCACATAACTGCCCGTGGCGTCGATCAATATATTGATTGTGCCGGGCCAACGAGCGCCGTCTTCAGGAAAAAGCCTGTCGACTGTTGATAGGGGCTCGGTGGGATTGATTATGGTTGGTCGGCGGAAAAAGACACGACTGCGATTGGCTGCTGTGCTCTTTTGTCTCAGTCCATCATTGATTTTTCCCACACCCTCGGCTTCTAATGCCATTCTTGTGCGGTCTAACTCCGCTTTCAATTGTGGCTCTTGCTCGAATGGATTGGGTCCAGCCACTTTATCGAGCTTTTGCAGCAGGGCTTCGTTTTCGTTGAGGTTTTGCGTGCCTTGCGAATCTGCATAAGAAAGAAGCACCGGCAAGCGATTTGCCAGTGCTTCGATATTGTTTGTTAGTGCTTGATTGGCGCGGTTGGCGTGACCCTGAAGCAGAATCAGCTCACGCACCAGAAGGCGCTGTTTGAGGTTCTTGGCCGAATTGGATGCTCCTGACTGACCGTGGCTGGGCAGCTGAGCCGCCACTGCGAGAATTGCAGTTAAAACTAGTTGGAGCGTCTGCTTTGGGCATTCTCGCTTAGTTCTTCCAGCCAATTACTCGGCACCTCGACAGATTTGCTGTGCTCCATTAGAGCCTTTTCTTTCAGATCCCAGAGATACTCAAATAGCCCTTGTCTCTGGTCGTTGGTCATCAGTTTACTGTTATGGCCGCGGCCATCATAGGCTTTATTGAGTTGTTCTTTTAAGGTATCGGTGCTGACTGAAACTATTTTGCTAGTTTGCTTCTTTTGGTTACTTGCCATCTCAGAATCTCCCACCATTACCAGTTGCTCTACCGCTATTTACTAAGTTGTTGGGAATGCTTGGAGGGTCTGTTAGTGACAAGGCCCGGCATGCTTTCCACCATTTGACCTGACGTTAATAGACTGGGCTAACGCTCAATGTTCAAATGCTTTGTTAATCAAGGTATTCCCCGGCCGGCAAAGTTTCACTCTCGGCCGAGGGTTGTCATTTGATTAAACGTGGGCGGTCAAATCGACCCAAGAGAGAGCGAATTTACTATGCAAAAAGCCCCAAACAGGTTGCTGCTTGGGGCTTTAGGAACAATCAATTTGAATGTGGAATTCGAATGATGGTCATGGGTGAATGTTAAGAGCGACGCTTTCTTGCTGCTTCAGCTTTGCGCTTTCTCTTTACGCTTGGTTTCTCGTAACGCTCTCTGCGTTTGATCTCTGACAAGATTCCAGCTTTCTGAATCTTCTTCTTGAAGCGCTTCAATGCGCCTTCAATGCTTTCACCCTCGGCTACTCTGACCTCTGACAAACGAATTCACCTCCGATTTTGTTCTGAAAATTAGTAGTTATACAAAAGATATCTGATTATATCTCAGTGGGTCATCGTAGCACTGGATTCTAAGGCGTTCAAGCGCCGGTGGGCCTTCCGCGACACTACTTAACTAAATAGAGCCTAAGGTTTTGGCGAACTCAATAAAATCGTAAGAAAAAAGCCCAATTAAGGGCTTTTTTACTGAATTCATAAATTGATTGAGGCTTAGCGGTCGTATTTGTTCTTGGAAACTTTTTGACCGTCTAGGTTGGTTCTTTCGTCAGGCAATATCTTCTCGATTTTGCGGCCGAAGAGGTCGGTGTCTTCTTGGATGCGGTGCTCGAACACTTGTTTGTAGAACTTTTCACTGGCCCGTTTGGCCAGGGGGAAGTCATATCGACCAGTGTTTTCGTTGAACGAAATTGAAGTTGGTTTGCTTTCGTCGCCGCCGTTAATGATGTGGTTCAGGGTCTTTGTACCAGGCAGGCCGACTAGGTCAGTGCCAGCACAGATGCAAAGCACTGCGCACAAGAAGAAGGAGGGGCCGATAAGTATGTGGGCTAACATTCCTTCTTTGGTTTTGACCAGCGAGCGTTTGCCTTGGGGTAAGTGCAGTACCCATGGAGACATCAGAGTAAATGGCAAGAAGCCAGACCAGTAGTGAAAGCGACCCATGACACAGCCTTGCCATCCCTTCCATATGAAGGAAAAACCAACGAGGATTACTAGAATGCCAATAGCAATTTTGGGAAGGTGTTCAGATAGAAGGCTCATTGAAATTTGACTCTTTGACTCAAGACAGGATGGTAAATATTCTCACAGACTATATTTAGTATAGAACGTTCTTCAATTTTGACTACTTCCAATTCGTAACAGCCTGGCCTTGTTGCCGCATGAACGGGCCTAAAGTCCGATACAATGAGCCTTTCCTGCAGGGCTGCCACAGACATCTTTACTCTGTGCTGAATCTGAGCTGGATGGGCCAATAGTCGTTGGACTGGGCTTAGTCGGAAGTGTTGAATTTATTGGAGTTCAGGGGGTTGGATAGTGAGTAGCTCGAGTCTTAAGCGAGATCACAAGTGTGCTCAGATGAGCGCTGAGTTAGCGGGGCAAGAGGTCTGCCTGGCTGGTTGGGTCAACGTGGTGCGCGATTTAGGCGGCCTCATATTTGTTGAACTGCGCGACTCTACGGGAAAAGTTCAGCTGATTGCTGACCCCAATAAGAACAAAGAAATTCACAAACATTTTGTTGATTTGAAGAATGAGTTTGTCATCGCTATTAAGGGAACTGTTGCAAAGCGGCCGGAAGGCACCGCAAAGTCTGAGACAGGTCCTGGATCAATCGAGATTTACCCGGACCAGTTTGAGCTTTTAAATACCTGCAAGCCACTTCCTTTTCAGCTCGACCAGGGCGATAAGGTTGATGAAGCACTGCGCTTGAAATACCGTTACCTTGACTTGCGACGTCCTGAAATGAATAGCAACCTGGTGATGCGTCACCGGGTCAGCCAGGCTATCCGTCGCTATCTTGATCAAGAAGGTTTCATTGAAGTTGAAACTCCAATTCTCTGCAAAGCCACTCCTGAAGGCGCTCGCGACTTTCTCGTGCCTAGTCGCCTTAACCCAGGTAACTGGTATGCCTTACCTCAGTCACCACAGCTGTTTAAGCAAACACTGATGATTAGCGGTGTTGATCGCTATTATCAAGTTGCTCGTTGCTTCCGTGACGAAGATTTGAGAGCTGACAGGCAGCCAGAGTTTACGCAAATCGATATGGAGTTTTCATTCGTTGATGAAGATGAAGTGATGCGCGTTACTGAAGGCGTCTTGGTTGATGCCTTCAAGTGTGCTGGCATTGACATTAAGCCTCCTTTCCAGCGCTTGAGTTATGCCGATGCCATGGGTCTATACGGCAGTGACAAGCCTGACTTGCGCTTTGGTTTGGTATTCAAAGACTTAACCGAAGTGGCTCGCAACTGTGAGTTCAAGGTCTTCAAACAAGTGGCCGAAGCTGGCGGCGAGTTGAAAGGCATTGTGCTAGAAGGAAAAGGCGAAGGAACTTCCCGCAAGCAATTAGATCTGTGGAATGAGTACACTCGCTCTGTTGGCGGCAAAGGCCTGGCCTGGGTTGCCTTTGGCAAAGATGCTAACCGCTCATCCGGTTTAGATAAACACTTGAGCCCTGCCGAAATGCAGAAGCTCAAAGAGTTGTCTGGAGCTAAAGACGGTGATTTGCTCTTGATGGTGGCAGATACAGTTAAGGGTGTCGCTAACGTGCTTGGTCGCTTCCGCTTGAAACTGGCAGAAGAACTAGACTTGATCAGCCCTGATAGTCATAGTTTGCTTTGGGTTGTGGACTTCCCACTGTTCGAGTATGACGAAGAGCAAGGTCGCTTCATGGCTGTGCACCACCCATTCACCTCACCCCGTTTGGAAGATCTCGATAACCTTGAATCTGATCCTGAAAAGGCTCGGGCTCGCGCTTACGACATTGTTTATAACGGTTGCGAAATTGGTGGTGGATCTATTCGTATTCACTCCCAAGAACTTCAATCGAGAGCTTTTGCTGCAATTGGCTTAGATCGCGAAACAGCCTCTGAGAAATTTGGCTTCTTGCTGGAAGCTCTTGAGTCTGGCGCACCACCCCATGGTGGAATTGCTCTGGGCCTCGATCGCATTATCATGTTGCTATGTGGCTGTAAGTCAATTCGTGATGTTATTGCCTTCCCTAAAACTCAATCGGGTGCTTGCCCGATGACCGGGGCACCATCCCTGGCATCACCAGAGCAGTTGAAAGAATTGGCAGTGTTGAACGAACCGCCGAAGGTGAAAGTTTCAGCACAGGCTGGCCAAGTTGTGGCTGGTATCGACGCCTAGTTAAGGCATAGCATGATTGAGAAAAATCCTGATTGAGATAGTCCTTTTTGAGAAGTGTACCCATGGTTGAGCAAGCAACAAGCAATGAGAAGGCAAGACTTAGCTGTCTGGCTCTCTCATTGCTTGTGCTCCTCTCTACTGCTGGTGTAGCCTCGCTCTCTGGCTGTCAGCAGTTGCGCCCAACTGCCGCTTCGTTCCTCATAAGAGGAAACGAATATTACAAGATGAATGAGGACGAAAAAGCTGAGCATGAATATCGCGAAGCACTTTTAAGCGAGCCAAAGAGTGCCACTGCACTTAATAACCTTGGCGTAATTTTGAATGAACGCAGTAGCTATGATGACGCCATTACAGTTCTAACTCAGGCGATTGAAGTTGACCCCAAGAACGCAATTGCCCACTATGTTTTGTCTGAAGCCTATGCCAAAAAATCTATGTTCGACAAGGCTTTTGAGCAGGCTAATGCGGCGATTGCCTTAGACTCAACTGAGCCGCGGGCCTTTTGTGCGCTGGCCGAAGCTGAGTTGGGTCGCGGTCATTTGCCCACGGCAATTGAAGCTTATAGAAACGCCTGTAAATTGGATGATCGCAGTGATAAGAACCACCATAAATTAGCCATGGTGTTGGGCTTGTCTGGTGATATCGAGGCGCAGATAAACGAAGAGCGATTAGCGCTAGAAATTGAGCCTGAAAATAACGATGCTCGCATTGGCTTGGCCTCAACCTTGAATGCACAAGGCAATAAAGCTGATGCTATTGCCGAATTGAAAATTATTTTGGATAAGCATCCAGACAATGTTGACGCGCGCGCGGTGCTCAATAAAATTGAAGGCTCTAGTCGAGCTGTGAAGAATAAGTAGTTCACATTGTTAGATCGTTTTGAGAGCGTCTAAGTTTAGCGCTTTAGAAATCTCGCTGGTTTAGCCGTGCCGTCTGGGTATCTTGTGCTGTCATCTTCCAGATAGGGCATTCTTTTTGGCTCTTCAGACAACTCGAGGGTGGGTAACGTACCCTGTTGCTTAAGGTTATGTTCTCTACCAATCTCTGGAAAACCGATTTTTCGAGCCAATCCAAGCCCTAGATTCCATTGAGCCCATTGAGCTTGGTGCCTTTCTGGTTGAGATTGAGGCTCCTCAACTCCATCGGCTAACGAATATAGCGATTG
>CALRJJ020000297.1:0-6397 GCA_943367505.1 Flavobacterium psychrophilum
GAACATAAGGCCTGTAAAAAGCAAGCCAACATCTGATAATTCGAGCGAGACTAGTTCTGCTGGCCCTGGTGCCGAATTAGTCGACGATACTGGCAGTGATACTAATGATGGTTCTAGTAGTAATCCGGCTGGTGTCGCAGAAAATGTCAATGATCCAGCTAAGAAGGCTGAATTGGAAGACGCCGAAGCGGAACGTCAGATTGAACAAGAGCGCTTGCTATCGCTTGATGGTCAACTAAGTGGATATGGCGCCGATTCTGCAATCAATTTTGTTTTCTTCCGCCCGGACAAACCAAGCTTCGATCTCAAGAAAGCAAACGCTTTTATCGTCCCCAAGATTATGCCTGTAGTTGAGCTGACTCAGGGCTATGAGATGGTGGGCGACCTTGATAATATCGTTCCTGTCTGTTGGATACCTCAGGCCGTTGGTCTTGATTCTAAGAAAATCACTGTCAACGATTACGGAATGGTCTTCGCGACTGATCCAATCAAGAAAGGCACCACTTTCAAGGTGGTTTCGCAGCTACCTCTCTATGACACCAATCATATGCGCGTTGAGCCTGGTCTCACTGCCGACCAAGAAACCTCTCTGCGCAAGACGCTAGCTAATTACTTGCAATTGCCTGAAGATGTCTCTCCCGAAGTTGTTGACTTCGCCAATCAGGCAGTTGGTACCACTGGTAATTGGTTCAGTCAGGCGGATAGACTCTGTCACGTGTTGCGTACCCAAGCCGCTTACGAAGCCTCCAAACCTGAAGGCTTTACGCCAGCAGAAGATCGCATCAAGCAATTCTTGCTTGAGCGTAAACTCGGTAACAGTCAAGACTTTGCCTCAACTTTCGTTGTGCTGTGCCGCAGTGTCGGATTGCCTGCTCGCTTGGTCAGTGGTTATGGTATTGGTTCTACCAATAAAGTTTCTGGCGTTCGCGAAGTGCGTACCAATGATCTGCACTTCTGGGCTGAAGTATTTGTCCCTGAATATGGTTGGGTTCCTTTCGATTCAGTTCCTGATGGCATTTTGCCAGCTCAGGCACGGGAAGAGGGCTACAGTCTGTCTGGTATTCAGAAAATGCTTGAAACCCAAGCTGGTATGAATTTCTCCGACCAGGAGGGGCTCAGCCCTCGACGTATTGCCGGTTGGATCGCAATCATATTCTCTTTACTGTTCTTACTGGCTGGTATTATCTTTGGTGTTATTCTCTTCCTCCGTCATTTAAAGCGACAAGCTGCTCTCAACAGTTGGCGTGGTCCGGAATGGAAAGTTTATTTAGCAATCATCAAAGATCTCAAGAAAATAAAAATTGAGAGAATAGAATCTGAAAGCAGTGAGCAATTTATTCGTCGTGTTGGTGAACTTGTGGCCGATCGCTTGAAGCAAGGTATGAAGGTAGATCGAGACCTGCCTGCTGCTCTTGGCGAGTTTTTCACTGTTTACGAAGCCGTCCATTTTGGCAAAAAAGAGTTGTCCAAAGACTTGAAGCAGAAAGCCGCTGACGTGCAAAAACTGATTAAGTCGAAAGGAAAATAATTAGTGAGAGGAAGCCGCAGTTGATCGAAATGGTAGACAATCAAGCACAGTGTTTGCTGCTTGATTATCGCAGTTGTTCACTAGTTGATTTTGCGCAGCCTTACTGTGAGAGCCGTTTGCCTGACATGCTTAGTAGGCATATACCATTGTCTCTTTTCTATCAGTGCATGATTAGAAAATTGCTTGCCCGTTTTCGCTGCACAGACTTAGATGATTATTTGAAGACGAGAGCTATGCAAGAGCAAAGTGATCACCTTGGTGGTTTGTTTGCCGATGCTGGCATTGGTACTGTTTTGATTGATGACTCGCCCCCTAACAGCACCGACCAGCTTCTGCCTGCTGCACAGATGGCTCAATTGACTAATTTGAATATCAATCGAGTACTTGGTATCGAACCACTGTTAGAGCGTCTCTTTGTCGAGAACGATACTTTTGATTTAGCCTTGCGTAGTCTTGAACGTGCTCTTGACTCAGCAATTGAAGAAAGTGCCCAGAATAATCTTAGAGTGGTGGCACTGAAGACAACCCTGGCAAATGGTGGCTTTGCTCTTGAGGTGTCAACTATCGCCAGTGCCCGTACTGCCTATCATCCGGCTCGGAAAGAAGTACTAGATACTGGTCGTCTCGGACGCACTGCGGCCTACAATTATTTACTGTCTGTAATCTTAGAACTTGCAATTAAACGTGGCCTTCCCGTTCAGATTCGCGGTAGTGGTGACCACCAGGCGATGCTAGCCGATAGCAATCCGCTGGCCTTCCAGCCGATTTTGAGAGCGCAGCGCTTTGCTGATCTCAAAGTCGTGTTCTTGCACAGCTATCCCTTTGTTCGTGAGGCAGCCTATCTTGCCTCTGTTTATCCTGGTGTGTTCTTCGATTTGTCTCTGGCCAACAGTTTGCTCGCGCCTGATTTGACGCGCCTTTACTATGAGGCTCTCTCTGCTGCGCCGTATTCTAAGCTCCTTGCTGGAACAGGCGGCAATAGCCAGCCAGAGTCATTCTGGTATGGAGCTACTTGTTTGAGAAGGGGCCTCAGCGAAGCCCTTAAAGAACTGACCGAAAAAGGCTATTTACTCAAAGCTCAGATGGAAGAAGTGGAACGAGCCGTGCTGCGCAGCAATGCTATCAATCTCTACAATTTGCATTAAGTGCACTAAATCAACCATAAACCTCGATTTCACTAACTATTTCGTCACTTGAGCGCTGTTGTCGTTAAGCAGATAACAAAATGCTGCGATTTTGGCAGATATTCGCTGAGATCTTTGTCACTATTTGCATACCGGTGCCTGACAGCCTTGTCGCCAAGAGGCTGGATGCCTTACAATTTAATGTATGCAATCACCAGACACGGCAAATAGCCGTAAAACCACCGAAATCAAACGTTCCGAAGCACTTGAAGCGATTGTCGCTGCCGGGGCGAAAGATATTCCTTCTGTTCCCGTACCGGTGCCAGTGCCGTCCCCCGCTCCGGCCCATACTGGTTTCGCCATGCCCGACACATCACGCCTTGACCTGCCGCCCGACAATGTCATGGTTAGTGTTACCCAAGAACAGCCTCCTGTTGATGCTCCTGAAGATGCCAAGCCTCTTCTTACCGACCCGGCTTATTACCTCAATCGCGAATTGAGTTTGCTGGCTTTCCAGTGGCGTGTGCTCGAAGAAGCCATGGACGGAACTAACCCTCTGTTAGAGCGCTTCCGCTTCTTGTCTATTCTGGGCTCAAACTTAGAAGAGTTTTTCATGGTGCGAGTTGCAGGACTTAAACGCCAAATTGAATCAGGTACGCCGAGTGCTGGTCCTGATGGCCTCAGCCCGTCTGAGCAATTAGACGCTGTTAGTTCTGAAGTGACTCGACTGCTTGCTAGCGCCCATGATTGTTTGAAAGGGGCTCTCCTTCCCGAATTGAAAATGGCCGGTATTCAAATTTTGCAGTTCGATGAACTGACAGATGAGCAGAAGACTGATGCCCGCGAGTATTTCCGCAAGAAAATTTTTCCTGTGCTCACGCCTCTAGCCTTTGACCCTGGTCATCCGTTCCCTCACATTTCCAATCTCAGCCTCAATTTGGCGGTATTGATTCGTGATCAGGTTTCTGATGAGCGTTTTGCTAGAGTGAAGATTCCTGATAGTTTGCCGCAGTTAGTTCCTATTGGCAAAACTGAGCCACCAGGCGCGCGTTCAAGTGTTATTCAGTGTAAGCCCAATACCTATATTTGGCTTGATGATTTGTGCAAGGCTAACATCGAGCAGCTATTCCCAGGCATGTCTATTGTTGAAGTCTATCCGTTTCACGTTACCCGTGACGCAGAGATGGAAATTCAAGAGTGGGAAGCTGGCGATCTGCTTGAAACAACTGAAGAAGGTGTTAGACAGAGGCGCTTCGGTGATGTGGTTCGCTTACAAGTGCACCATGCCATGCCCGCTTATATCCTTGAAATTTTGATGAGCAATCTTCAAATAGAACCCTACGATGTCTATTTGATTGAAGGGCGCATGCCGTTGAGTTCGCTTAAGTATGTAGCCAATCTAGATCGGCATGATCTTAAGTATCCACCATTCATTCCGGCAATACCTGCTGTTCTTGATCCAGACACCATGGATAAAGACGAAGATATTTTCGCTGCGATTGCCAGGCGCAACATTCTTTTCCATCACCCCTATGATTCATTCCAGCCAGTCGTAAGCTTCCTCAATGCTGCAGCTAGCGACCCTAATGTCTTAGCTATCAAAATGACTCTTTATCGAGTCGGCAAAAATTCTCCAGTGGTAGAAGCATTGCTAAAAGCGCAAGGGCGTGGCAAGCAAGTGGCCGTGCTGGTTGAGCTTAAGGCTCGCTTTGATGAAGAGAGCAATATTGAATGGGCTAAGGCTCTTGAAGCTGAAGGCGTGCATGTAGTTTATGGTTTGCTTGGCTTGAAGATTCACTCTAAGGTGGCATTAGTAGTGCGTAAAGAAGGCGACAGCATTCGCCGTTATGTGCACCTTGGCACTGGTAACTATAATCCGATGACAGCCCATCTCTATACCGATATTGGCTTGCTTACTTGTGATGACAAAATTGGTACAGATATTTCTGACCTATTCAACTACCTTACAGGCTACTCGGCTAAGCGCGACTACCGCAAGTTGTTGGTTGCTCCAATCAATCTGCGTGAGCGATTTGAAGAGCTTATTCTCAGAGAAATTGAGCACGCTAAAAGTGGTGCCAAAGGTCGCATCATTTTAAAAATGAATGCCCTTGTTGATGAGCGCATTATTGAGTTGCTCTATAGAGCTTCTCAGGCCGGCGTAAAAGTCGATCTGATTGTGCGAGGAATATGTTGCTTACGCCCTGGTATACCGGGTGTGAGTGAGAACATCCAAGTAGTTAGTGTGGTTGGTCGCTTCCTTGAGCATAGTCGCATTTATTATTTCCGCAATGGTGGCAAAGACGAAATATTCTGTGGCAGTGCCGACTTGATGCCTCGCAATTTGAATCGTCGCGTTGAAGTGCTCTTCCCCATTGAAGACGAACGATTGGCCCGCTTTGTGCGCGACGCTGTGCTCAAGACTTATCTGTTTGATACCAACAAGTCACGTATCATGCAAAGCGATGGTCGCTACTTAAGGCTACATCCTAAAACTGGTGAGCAGGGCCTAAGCTGTCAGCAATGGTTCTTGACCAACAATCAAACAAACAAGCGCTGATTTCCTGGCGAGATTTTTTGTCTAAGCGACGTTGCTTGGTGAAAGATCTAGGTCAGCCACATAGGTTGAGCTATTGTTATCGCGTTGTCTAATTGGGTTAGTAGCTGGTTTTCTTTTTGAATCTACTTTATCGGGGCTGAAGGTTGTTGCCAGCATTTCAAAGCGGGCTTTTGAATTGGGGCGGTGTGTCAGTTTCTCCATTTTTTTCAAAACTGCAGCCTCATCGGCCACTTCTCCGCCTGGGGTGAGGCCGGCCCGGCGCATGATGCGGCGGGCGCCGCCTTCGCCCATTTGATTGGCGATATCGGCTACAAGAGCTGCACCAAGCTCTGATTTGAGGCCATATTTCTTGGCCATCTCACCAGACTTTTCAGCAAACTTTTTGAACTTATCAACTTGTACTTCTTGAAACTCAGGATCGTTTAGCGCTTCCTTCATTCTTCCCATCATGTCTTTGTTACCAGCCATGTTGGTACGTCGAACATATTTTTCGCTCAGGAGATTCTCGGAGTACTTGCCAAAAATTTTGTCGAATTTTTCTGGGTTCTTGTCATGGAAGCTCTTTAGTAAGTCAGGCAGTTCTCCCGCTTTTTGATTCCACTGTCTGATACCAACTGAAATACCATGGCCAGCGTCATTGAGTGTAAGTGTGTTGAATTTACCTTCGTTACTAGCCACAGTCTTAACAACACGGTCATTGAGAGTGTCGCCTAGATGGGCTTCTAGATCTTTCTTAGGACCTTCTAGTAGTTTGCGGTCTCGGTCGTTCATAAAGAGCGAGCCTTTGAGCTGACCGAAACCAGTGTCCTGTAATATCGGGGAGGGAAAACCCAGTTTTGCTATGGCCGCATTGTCAGAAGCCACATCTGGCTTGGCTGGCAATTGATCTTTGGCTGGAAGACCATTAACTTGGTCATGCACAGCGCTCTTTGTATTGTCATTACCCTCATGGGCACGTTCAACTGGTTTGTGCTTTGGGGGCGCGTTATCTGAAGCGGATTCGAGGCTCATAGTAAATGTCTCCCAGGGGTGCTTTCGCTGAATCGAAAGGGGAGATTCATTATTGTTCGATGGAGCGTGAAAATTACGTGACGGTATTAAACTGACTTAAGCTGATTCGAGCTGACCTGGAAACCTAACCCTGTTGGCTCTATTCCCCCTCAGATTCGCCAAAATCAATTTTGC
>CALRJJ020000298.1:0-6384 GCA_943367505.1 Flavobacterium psychrophilum
TTCGGGGCCGACTGTCTGCTGCGGCGTATTGATTACAGTTGATCCTAAAAGTGGCAAAGCCCTAGCAGTTAAGCGTGTGAGATTCCACGACGACGGCGATAAGAAAAGTGATTGATCTGCATTTGCATACTCACCATTCTGATGGCACCTGGTCGCCAGCTGAACTGGTAGAGCATGCTGTTAAGATTGGCATGAAGCATATTGCCATTTCTGATCATGATACCGTCAATGGTATTGAAGAAGGTCTTGAAGCTGCCCGTGGGCGCTTAGAAATTATTCCAGCTATTGAACTCAATACTATTTTTCAAGATCAAGCTGGTGCCCGCCATGACGTGCATATTCTTGGCTATTTCATCGACAAAGATAATCAAGAATTAGCTGCTGCAATAGCTAAGCAGAAGGCTGCTAGAGCTGAACATGTGCTCGATTGTATTAAGCTGGTTACTGCTTCTGGTGTGCCTATTACCCTTGAAGACGTGCAAGAATGCGCAGGTATGGGTGCTATTGGTAAGGCCCATCTTACCGAAGCTATTGTTCGTGCTGGTGGCGCTCCTGACTTAACTGCGGCTTACGAGAAGTTTATGGTTAGGGGGTCGCAGTTTTATGCTGATAGAAAGAGTATTAGCCCCTTTGAAGCAGTAGCTGCAATTAAGGCAGCTGGCGGCATTGCCTCAATTGCACATCCGGGCAAAGAAAAGCATGTGATACCACTGATAGAGGCTTTGAAAGAAGTCGGCCTCGGTGGTGTTGAAGCCTATCACCGCGTTCATTCGCTGCCGCTTTTGCGGCAGTATCTGCGCTTTGCTAATAAGCACAAAATGCTCGTCACTGGCGGCTCTGACTGCCACGGCCCTTACCAAGAATACGAGTCAATGATGGGCACAATCTCAGTACCACCTGAGCTGCTTAAAGATCTGCGCAAGGCTCATTTACGAGATTAGTTCTTGGCCGGGGCTATAGTTTCCATTATGTCACTTAGTTTAGCTGCTAGGTTTAGGCTTGCAAATTCTTGGTTAGTGGCACTCAAAAATGCTACCGAAGAGCGGGCTTCCTCTAAGTCTCCGGCATATAACGAAACTGCTATCTCACGCAGACTCATAGTTGTTGTCCAGTAAATTCGAACAGGTTTTTTCAGTTGCGGTAGTAGCTGCTTTGGGCTGCATAAGTTTTTAAGAGAGTTTTCGCCACTTTTTCGTAGTTCTTGATAAACAGTCCGAACGACTTCTTTGTAGTGCTGCTCTGCTGTGGCTTCTTTCAAGTTGCGTAGAGAGCTTGGTAGCTTTGTCAACATATTTGTCGCAGTAGCGAAAGTAAATGGACCAATTTCGTAGCCACTGGGAGCTAGTTGCTCAACAATGGCCTCGATTTCTTCCCACCTAACCACCAGCATAAAGGCAACGTCGCCTTTGGGGGATATTAACTGAAAGCCTTCAGCTTTAGGTGATGGCAGAACAATATGATAGCGGGCAGTTATCTTCTCAGACTCCAGATTGCGCGACAGTCCAAACTCAGTGCGTTCGAAACCATCATTCAGAGCTAGCTCTGTAAGGTACTCGATAGCTAATTCATTGATAACTTTGAATGGCATAATGGCGGCAAATGATCCTTATCGGTCGTTGTTAGGGGGCGCTACTTAAGCTTTGGGAGTCGCACAACAAGAGTTGTCTGATTGTAATTTCTGAAATAGTTTCTCCGCTTTCAAAAACTTTGTGACCTGTTAGCCTGTCCATCAGCTCAAAGTAACTAGGAAAGAGACTCATTATTTGCTCGTAGAGTTGAGAACAGAACAATTCACTACTGGCTTTCAATTCGGAAAGTTGACAGTTGACTGTCACTTCTTCTGAATAATCGTTTGTTATCCTCACGGTGCTATCATCTATTCGCTTAAAATATCTCGTGCCACCGTCCATGATTCGCGGCATCTCAATTTCTTGACCCACCTGGATCGTGTGTACAATTACGTTTAGGCCACATGCAAAAAGCAAGATTTCTTCTGAGGGTCTGGCGGCTGGGCACCAGGTCAGGTTTTGGCCGTCTACGAAGAATCTTACTGAAGCAAGCGGAATGTGCAGATCTATAGTGGCATATTCCTTTCGTAGATTCATTCTTTGAAGGAACGCTTCTGTATACTCAATATCCGCGTCGCTCATTGTGAAGCTAAGTTCGATCATTTTAACGAACTAGTTCGCCAGAGCTCTTTCGAGTTGCTGATTGAGAGTTGAAGTTTCCACTTCACCAATCGAACTCCAGCCTACTGTGCCGCTTTTGTTTAAGATAACTTCGAAGGGAATGTAACCCTTGTAGTGATTTTTGATCAAGCTGCGAGCTTGATCATTTTGGGCGTGGTCGACGTCAATCAAAATAAATTTCACTGGTTTGTTGCTTGATTGGCGATAGAGATCCACCACTCTTTTGGCCTGACGATTAGTGTTGAGGTCGCCCGATGCGCCGAAGAAAACCACAGTTGCTTTGCCTTGCTCTAGCTGGCAGTCATCAAACTTATCAGCTTCGATGGGAAAACCAGAGTCAGTGTCTTGGACAAATGAAATGCCTTTTTTTAGCTTCAATTCGTCCGCCGCTTGAGCCTGAGTGCCGATATTGAAAGCAGCCGCTATTGTCATTAAGGCAAAAAGGGCGGTGCCCATCTTCAATTTCACTTTGTCGCTCCTGACTTTCTGTCGTTTCTGTAATTTCGCACTAGCTGCCGAATTCTATTTCTAAAGCCAGCAATGGTAATTATAGACAAAGGAAAGGCTAGCTATGTTCCCAAAGCAGTACTAATTGGCTTTTATGCAGCGATAAAGAGCGCTAGTCTTTGATTTTAAAGTCGCTGGCTTTGACGCCATGGACAAAGCGCGACCATTTTTGCTGCTCATAACTCATTGAGTATTCGTAGAGGCTATTGAGAAGTCTGATTCCGGAGCCCGATGCTCCTTCGAAAAAATAATAGACTTCGGAGCCAGTTTCGATAGTTGCCCCTGACTTTTGGGCCTTTATCAGCAATTCGGCTTCCTGTGGAAGGCGAATCTTGCGACCGAGGTTGAGCCGCTGCGACTGCTTACCGGAGCCGGAGGAAATATCAACCTCACAGTGAATAACTTGATCAACTGCTGAACTGGGCGGGTTCTTCAGCCTTTCCCAGAGCCAGAGCGAAAGCGCCTGGTTGGCTGGCAACTCAGGGACACTGTGCAAAAACTCGGCAAAGGCCTCTAGGATCATTGTCTATTTACGGGTTATGGGCTTCTTAGCGACTATAGCACGGGGAAGTAAAGTGGGGGAAGGGACCAGTCTTGCTTCACTTGGGGGAGAAAAGGGGCAAGATTTAGGAAATTAAACTTTATGCCTTCTATATTGATTGGCAAAAAAGGTTATAATTCTTGCACTTGAGGACGCACTTAGCTCAAGAACCCTTTTGATGCCATCCAATAAACTCTCCGAAGCCGCTACGGCGCTTCCGAACGTCATTTTATACAGTTGGCATCTCTGGGCAGTTCACGGTCGAAGACCGTTTTGTCTGTGGAGATAGGTCATTTTAAATTCTATCGTCAGCCCTCTCAGAGATAAACTCTCAAGCAAAATGATCTCAGATCTGCTTGTCGAGCGTCTTCTGCCCCAGGTTTTCAAACCTGGTCAGTATCTGGGCAACGAATGGGGTGCTCGGCGCAAACCTTTCGATAGCTGCGATGTGCGCTTGGCTCTTTGTTTCCCTGACATGTACGAACTTGGCATGTCGAATTTTGGTCTGAAAATTCTCTACCAGTTGGTTAATGACTTCGAAGGGCTGTTGGTTGATCGCTCTTATGCGCCAGCTTCAGACCTTGAGGCTTTGATGCGCGATGCTAAGCCAGCAATACCGCTATTTGGCTTTGAGTCGCGGCAGCCGCTCTACAACTTCGAGTTGCTTGGCTTCTCTCTGCAGTACGAGCTTACCTATACCAATGTCCTGAATATGCTTGACCTGGCCCAGTTGCCAGTCAAGGCGAGCGAGCGCACAGAGCTATTTCCTCTGGTTTTTGGTGGTGGGCCATCCTCAGTTAATCCAGAGCCTATGGCACCGTTCATGGACTTCTTCATTATCGGCGATGGCGAACTGGCCATTCCTGCGGTGATGAATGTTGTGCGTCAGTTCAAGGCTGAGCATCTAGAAACAGTAAATAATAGGCCGCAATTGGCGCCGCACTACCGGCAGTGGCTGCTTACTAAGCTAGCTACTGAAGTTGCTGGTGTGTATGTGCCTGCACTTTATGATCTTAAAGCTGGTGATGTGGTTGTTACACCTATAGCAATCGAACAAGTTGTTGAACAGTTGTTAGCGGCTCTGCCCGAGCATGCTGAAGCTATTGAACAGTTGCGTAGTGCTGTTATTCCAAAGCGGGTTTTGCGGCAGATTGCCCCTCTTACTGATAGCAATCAACCGACTACCAATCTTGTGCCATATTTAGCGCTGGTACACGATCGTGAAACTTTTGAAGTAAGAAGAGGATGCGATCGTGGTTGTCGCTTCTGCCAGCCTGGTTATACATTCTTGCCAGTGCGCGAGCGTTCGGCTGAAGATTTAGTTGAGCTCTCGAAGAAGGCCCTGGCCAATTCTGGCCACGAAGAGTATTCGCTTTTGTCATTGTGCGTTAGTGATTACACATCACTGCATGATTCTGTTCGTGCCCTCAATCGTGAGCATAGTGTTACCCGCGCTTCTCTTTCCTTCCCCAGTCAGCGTGCTGACCGTATGAATCTTGAGATTGCCGAAGAATTGAAAGCTGTTCGTAAGAGTGGCATTACTTTGGCGCCAGAAGCCGGTACTGAGAAACTTAGGGCCGTTATAAACAAAGGCCTGTCACATCAGCAAATTATTAGTGCTATTGAATCGGCTTATCAGTCTGGTTGGGCTTCAGTCAAGCTCTACTTCATGTGCGGCCTGCCTTTTGAAGATGATAGTGATTTGCAAGGCATTATCGATATTTTGAAAGAAGCGGAAGTGCATTGCAATGTTATTCGCAATACCGATCCTGCTAAGTACAAAAAGGGCATTGAGATTACTTGCACAATCTCTAATTTCGTACCCAAGCCATTTACGCCATTCCAGTGGTTTGGTCAGGTCGACCCGCGCGAGACTGCTCGCCGCCACAGTGTGCTTAGAGCTAAGTTGCGCGAATCTGGTTTGCGCAAAGTGACCTTGAATGTTACTGACCCTGCTATTAGTTTGCTTGAAGCTGCTATTTCGCGGGGCAATCGTATGGTTGGTGAGCTAATTTATCGGGCCTGGAAATCAGGTGCAGTTTTTGATGCTTGGGATGATCGCTATCAACCTGAGCTCTGGCATCAAGCGGCGGCTTCTCTTTCAACTAGTCTTGAAGATTTGGCTTGTCCGAATTTAGAAGTTGGCTCAAGGCAAGCTTTTGATATTGTCCATATTGGCTTGCACGATTTCTGGCTCAAGCGGGAATGGGAAAAAGCGGTTAACGCAGTTGAAACAGCAGCTTGTACTGAGAACGTTTGCCATGCTTGCGGTATTTGCACTGAGCTTGATACCACTCACATTCTGGCTAATCCAATTCCAGCTGTGATGAAGAAAAATCCTTTTGTCAAAGAATTGAACGCTAATAAGAGCGATCCTGAGTCACATCCTTCTCTCTTCTTTGTTGCACCGAAAGAAGCTGAGCCTGCTCCGACTGCTGAAAACTATAAAATCAGATTTGCTTTCACCAAAACAGGTGACCTGAGATTCATCGGGCACTTAGATATGCAAAATCTGCTCATTAGAGCCGCTCGACGGGCTGCTCTAAAAATGGCCTATACACAAGGGTTCAACCCTCAGCCAAAACTTTCGCTGGCTTGTCCGCTGCCACTGTTCCAAGAAGGACTTCGTGAATTAGCCGATATCGAGCTAACCGAAGAAATGACTTGCGAGCAATTTATGCAGCGCCTAAACCAGCAACTGCCTCCTGAAGTACAGATTGTCGGCTCTGTTGAGTTGCCTAAGCTACCGCCTATAAACGGCGATGCTCAGTCTACACCCTCAATAGCGTCGCTGGTCACTGCAGCTCGATATCGGGCTGAATTACACGTACTTCAAGACTCTCTTTTGAACTTAGACACTAGTTTAAGTTCAGCCGCCGATAAGAAGGCTTCTACTGCTGCACTTGTAGAGGCACTGAAAATCGGTATTAAAGAGCTGATCGATAGCGAGCACCTTTATGCACCGGTGCAAGAAGCTAGCGCGACAGCAAGTAGATCTAGCAAAGAAAAGATCAAGAACAAGAATAAGAATCCTCAGGGCAAAGACATAAGGCCGGGTCTTCTTAGCTTGAAACTTGTATCTCCTAGCGATGATCAAATCAAAACTGAACATTTAAAGAATGAGGCACCAACGCTCGAATTTGAGAT
>CALRJJ020000299.1:0-6372 GCA_943367505.1 Flavobacterium psychrophilum
GTTTCCAAGAACACATGTAAATCTTAGTTATATTCCATACCCAAACATAAATCAGGATTCTCTCCAAGAAAAAGAACTAGCCAACTACAGATGCCTGCCATTACTACCTTTTAGAAGGCATTTGCAGAATCGTCTATTCGATGGAGAGATCATTTCGTTGTGCAGGCTGGAATTAAACTCAAAACTCAATTAACATCTTAAACGAAATGAAAACATTACAACATCAATCGTATTCGTCTTTTCGGGAAGACTCTCTAATCGCAGCTCTCCAAAGCACAAGGCGAAGAGATTCATCGCAACATCTAATCCCGATTGCCCAAGCCCTCATGGAGATTGGATACGACTTCGGCAACATAGAACTGCTCGGAGAGGGCTCAGAGAGCTCTGCCTATAAAGTTCAAAACCGCAATGGCATTGATCGCGTTCTAAAGATTACCTCACCGCTATCACACGGTTGGGAACCGGATTGGGGTAGACGAATCTTCGATGCCCAGATGGTAAAAATTTTGGGTATCTCAGTACACGAACTAGGAGATGGTTGTTTCTGGTTTGTTCAAGAGTATGCAGAACCAGTAACGCGAGCAGAGGAAATCGAAGACTCACTATGGGAAAATTTCGAGCGGCAGGTTCAACGATTCGGAAGCAATCTGTTTCTAGACGACTCGGGCCTACTCAAGCAGCTCGGCATAGTCGAGCGCAAAGGAACTGAACGGCTGGTGCTAGTTGACTACTCCGCCTTGTCCGCCTACCACACCGGAACATGTTACAGCTCTTACTAGTGAAGAGCCGTAGCATGTGTCGGCGTGTAAGTAAAAATACTGTTCAATCGGAAAAAAAATACAATGAAAATTCTCCTGATTGAAGACTTAACTGCCCCAGCTAAAGACATTATCAACGCATTTGACTCACCGTCACCGCATGAAATCGTCTGGATTACAGGTGTCCAGTCAATCGTCAATAATCGCAGTTATCTGGGTTTCGAAGGTATCGAAGGAGAAACAAGAGATAACATCGACCTCGAGCTTCGTCAGTTCAAGCTGGCGTTCGTGGACTCTGAACTCGACGGACAATACGATGGTGCTCAGTTAATCGGCCCATTGCGCAGAGCCGGAGTCGTCTGTGTTGGTATCAGTGCGAAACCAGACCTGAACGGCCGTATGATGGAGGAAGGCGCTCACACCTGCCTACCTAAGCACGCTCTGGCTGAACAACTCAAGTATGGTCTCTTCGAGATCGATGATGTCGTTAGCACCTTTGAGTCGGCAAACGACCGAGACATTTACACAATCAAAACAAGCCACAGAAGACAAGCTCACTCTTGGCGTTATTAAATTTACAAGCAACCGGAGCAAATTTGATAATGCATACCTTAGTTGCCGCAGCCCCAGCTTTGGCTTTGGAAGCCCACGAAGCATCGTGGCCAATATCGATCAGCAACATACCTGAGCTGATCAGTATTCTTATTGCAGAGGTAATTTTGTCCTGCGACAATATTATTCTCATCAACAAAGCAGCAAACGAGCTGCCACGCCATGAGCGTCATCGAGCACTAAGATGGGGCTTCTTTGGCGCCTTGGCGGTTCGGGCTGCCAGCTTAGGGCTCATGACTTTTGCCAAGTCATATTATTGGGTAGCACTCATTGGTGCGCTTCATATGCTCTTTCACTCGGGCCACTGGCTACTTGGTATTCATGAAGCCCATGAACGTCAGGAGAAGCATCCTATCGGTATTCCGGTGAAAAAGGGCATGGGACTTTTTAAAACGGTAATGTTTATAGAAAGCGCAGACTTCTGCTTCTCGCTAGACAACGTTGCAGTGGCAGTAACCATAAGCCACAACATCTGGGTCTCGGGATTGGGCGTCGCGGCTGGTCTTTTCATTGTCCGCTTCTTCTGGGCCAACTTGAAACCGATTTTAAAGCGCTACCCTAGCCTAGTAGATACAAGCTACATTCTGGCCGGTTTGCTCGGCTTGCAAACATTGGCTAAATTGCTACTGCAGCTGCAAATATCACCATGGCTCAATCTCGCTATCGTTACACTAGCAATTCTTGTGAGCTTGGCTTGGGATAGTCGTCGCTATGGTGCAATGCTACATCTGAAACTAGTCAAGGCATCGAGGTACATCCTCTTCGCCACCCTAATAGTTCTGAGCTTCTTGTTTCATAAATGATTTGGGAACTAGGTTCACTGACTCTGACAGGTCGGCAAGTTGAAGCAATTTAATTCAATTCTATTCACACAAAACAGAAAATTATGTCTCATACAACAACATCATCGACTCAAAATCTCCACGCTGTATCAAACATCCTAAGCAAGTTGGAGCTAAAGGAAACCGATTTCTTGGCCTGTGTAAAACGAATCGCTCATCTGGCTGAAAAGACAATAGTCGGTGATGACGGTGTGATTGATGCAGAAGAAATTGTTTTGCTCACAGACTTAAAACACTTGCTCGAACAAATTACAACTCAGTTCGGAAATTCTCTAAGTCAAGAACATCTGCTGCAAAGCGATATATCGTACCGCGTTACGGCCATCCGCATATACTTCGAGCAAGCTTGTACAAAGCAATCAGACTCAAATCCTACCTGGGAACGAATCGACAAATTGATTGAGGCGATGGAAATTCTAACAAGAGCCAAGGAAGGGGCCACTGGAGACATATTCCTCGGAGCCTTTGGTCGAGTCTTGCTAGAAACCAATTCATTTCCTGATGATGATAATGATGACTACGAAGAACTGCTAATCGAAGGCGGTCACTAAATAACTCTTCCCTGCCGGTGTCGCAAGCGTCATCGGCAGGCACGGACCGAAAAAGAGGTGAATATGTATATTTATCAACTTTACTTCTTGGAATTCCTCTATGAATTCCTACCGGACTTCATGTCCGACTTCTATTTAGGATTATCGCTGATTGAGTCACTGGCATGGTTGCTCATAGCAATTTTCTCGCTCCTAACTCAACTGCAAAAATTACAAAAAAGAACATCAAAACTAGGAGACCCAGATTTATGGACGGACACGATGGCGCTGAACTAGGTGCCGGTAACGGCGGTGGCCATGACTATGGTCATAGCTTAGACTTGGGGACAGGCCATAGCTATGGTGACCAAGACGGCTATGATTTCGGACTCGGCGATTACTCTGACGGACACTATGGTGGCTACCTAGCGCTGATGGATGCGTACTCGCACTGTCAGCACTCGCACGACCTCCACTCAGAGAACCATGACAACAGTGGTCTATTCGGCCACGATCTGGACATCGGCCATCTCGGCGGCTGGAGTCATGGAGAGGCGCAAGCACTCGAAGGTCGAAATGCATTGTCGAAGCGACTGGAAGCGATTGCAAAGGCAAAGGCCGACCCCACGAGAAGGTTCTGGGGCGCCCACGTGATTGGCCATGGCTATATTGACACCATTGCACAATTTAAAGTGATTGCAGCCAAGCAGAACATGTTTCGCTTCTGCCATCGCGTTCCGAATTTCAACCCGCTCGAATGGACACAAACTGGTATCAGCAACTGGAATCCCTTCTCGCCAGTGACTTCTAATCGTCAAGAACCTGCTGGCAGCTATCCGGGAGCAGGTGGGCTTACCTCAGTGTTTCGTCAGTACTGGCAGGTAGCAAACAAGACACACTGGTGGATGCCCCAAAGAACTCCTGCGTACGACCGCACTAAAAACACATACATCGAGATCAGCATTATCCAGTGGTATTTTGCCGAAATCGACGACTACGAAACCAGGGTGGACTTGGTAGTAGTACCAATTCCTGTATACGACAGAATCGAAGGCTGCTACGGTTACCGCCGGGCCCCGCTAGTCGAACACCAGAATGCTGCCGCGGCAATTACTGCCGGTCTTTTTCGAGTACTAAAGCAGACCGAGCCTACAGCCTCTGCGAAAGCTCGTCGTGCGCGAGTTCAGCAGTATCTATAAAAATATCTACAAGCATGGAGTTCGAGGTTTTGTCATGACAAGAAACAATTTAGCAGCGGCCGTCAGCGAAAGAACCGAAGTCTTCCAAGGACGGATTGGGAAGAAAGAATTCAGAATATTGCTTGTTCAAGACGAACTTGTCTACCAGTATGCAGAGATACGCCCCGGCGGCGGTGCTCTGGTTTGGAAGAGAACCACAGAAGGCAAGCCTATACTGGAGTTAATGGCTCGCAGTCATGGCCGCCTTCTAAGAACAAAAGCGACCACTGTCGCGACAAAGATTACAAAACCTAACGCCTGGTCTTGTGAAGGTTCACCGGACGGGTACTGTCACTACTTCACGGAGCCGTCAGAAAGCGGGAACGGAAGAGTAGTCAGGCTCTACACCAGCGATATATGGAATGCACCAGCAAGCCACGCACACCAACGTGAGAACTCTGACTGCTGCCTTTTTTGTGAAGAACCAGAAGAGCGCAAATAGAAATCAAATGGAAATTTGACAGATCCCCTAATGATAAAAATATGCAATTCCTAAACCCTCTACTGGTTCAGCTAGATATCGTGCTACTGGCGCTCTGGTGTAGCTCACTTTTCTGCTATTGCTGCTTTGGAGACGAATTCGTTGATGCAGTCATTCGCTTTCTCCAGAAAGACAATGATGACGACGATGACTCCCACGGTGGGAAGTTGCAACGAGCTTACATCCGGTTGCGCGGAACCAAAATCGACAGATAAAAATCGGCAATAAAGCACATTCAACACATTTAAATACCAGGAGCACTTCTATGATTACGCCTAACAAGCAAGTCGATTCTATTCCAACGAAAGCTCAACTGAGCTTGCCTGAATTCAGTGATGAAGGAAAAATGCCACCAGGTGAACATACTACTGACTGGCAGAATTTCTCCAGCAGGTTTGGCTTCAATGATGGCCGACGCCTGTATCTTCGCTTACTCAAGAAGTTTGCCGAAGATTACAAAAGCAGGGGCGGCAATGAAATTATCATAGGTGGAAGCTTCATAACTAACAAAGAACTTCCCTCTGGAATCAATTTCAGCATCGACACAACAACGTTGCCGAGAGTGAAATTGCTTGGCCTAAAAGTGCCAAAGCTAATTGTGCAGAACAAGTTGACTGCTCCACTGAACTTTCTTCCAGAGTTTGTCGAACTCGAAAACGGAGAACAATTTTCGGCACGAGTATTCTTCAAAAACAATGAACGAATAGGGGTTAGCGACAACAGCATTGGCATAGTCATAATTAGGCTCTAGAAAATGCCCGCAAGCAAAGAACTGAAATCAGATCCTAAAAATCTGCTCAGTTCTTTTTATTTGAATCATTAACAGAGCGGTCTACTAGACAAAGGGAAACGCGGAATCATTTCGCTCACTTACCAATTCATTTAGGCTACTTAGCAATCAATCCAGGCTGCAGACGCAATGCGCAGCAAGCTGGTCAAAAAAACACATCCAAACAAAGACAATGAAAAAATCAACTTGGCCCGCTGTCTTCAAACCAATCCAAAAGCTTAGGGATGGATACCAGAAACTCGTGACACAATGCTCAACACCGGGTGTTATGCCCCCGAAGATGCCTTATCTACACAGCTTGCTCAGACTCGTCGCCCGAATCTGGGTTTTCATTCAAGTCGGCCCCATTGAAGTGGTCGGCAGACAACGACTGCTCGTGCCAGGCCGAGTAGTGCTCTGCGCCAACCACAGCTCCTACTTCGATGCACTGATCATAACTGCTATCGTGCCCTATGCTGCTCGATACATGACCTCTAACGATCAGTTCAAAGGTCTAGGGGGTCTGCGTGCGTTAGTTCTGGCAGCCGGTGGTGCCTTTGCCGTCGACCGCTCCAAGGGAGCTGACGTTATACCTGCGGCAACTGACGCATTGGTTCAAGAAAGGGCACTGGCTATTTTTCCAGAAGGACGTATCAACTCTGACGGTATTCTCGGAACACTAAAATCGGGTGCAGCAAGAATTGCACTCGGCGCCGATAAGCAGCTGAATGGCAAAGAGCCAGTGTATCTATTAACAGCTCAAATTCACTATCACAAGCGCCATGCCCCAAGTGCCGAAGGCGGCTATGGCGATATGGCATTTCGCTGGCGCGGTGGTGCTGTAGTCACAATTGGAATTGCCAAAGAGATCTCTGAATTCGGCACGGAGAATCCAGCAATCATTACCAATTGGCTGAGAGAAAGCTTCAATAGCGCACAATCTAATTGACTAGTGAACTAAATCATCGACCAGAACAGGTGGCGAGATCATACGATTTCGCCATCCTCTCTCCAAACTCACATCCCCGTGCCTAAGCCTTTTCAACCATCCACTACATTGCACAGTAGCCGATCCCATTAAAATTGGTGCCAGGAAACCAGCTGCATCATGGATATAGCAACTATGAGTCTTTACAGCCATT
>CALRJJ020000300.1:0-6368 GCA_943367505.1 Flavobacterium psychrophilum
TTTCACTTTGCTCACGCATAGCAAGATCACTAGAGCTACGTATCAAAGACGTAAGTCTTGACACTACAGCGGCTTCTTTCATTCTAAGCAATAGTGACAAACCCTTGAGAATCATTGCCCACCGCCCAGGGGGAGCGAGCTACGCAGCAAAAATGGACGAACTGAAAGAAACCCACGGCCTTAATATGAGCTGCGACCACGTCATATTTCTGGAGGTCAGCGCCCTTGACCCCTCCGAATTTGAAGACGAAGTACTTGACGTCAGTGGCGTCAAAGTAGGCGAATACAAAATCATGCGTTGCCAGAGCCCAGCTGTGCCCAACGCCATTGCTGCCCTACTACTCTCGTTGCGCCAGTCAACGGGTATCAATCCTCATGTATACTTCGGCTGGACTGAAGGCAGCCCAGCTATGTATGCTGTCAAATACATCTTCTTTGGCGAAGGCGAAACAGCGCCACTAACAAGAGAAATTCTTCGCAGCGTCGAAAAAGATCTAAAAAAGAGACCAGTGGTTCACGTCGGCTAAATAAGACATGCGACAACTTTGGAAACACGGCATCGGTATAGCCAGCGTCATTTTTGTCACTGGCTTAATCACTGTATTCCATCTCGATAGCGTACTGGCCAACGTCTCTATGCTCTATTTGCTTGTAGTTTTCTTGCTGGGCCTGTATGTCGGTCGTTCTGCGGCGGTGGTCTCTTCGCTGCTGTCGTTTGCTGCCTTCGACTGGTTTTTTGTGGAGCCGAAGCACACCCTATCAGTTCATAGCGCCTCAGAAGTCTTGGCCTTATGTATGTTTCTTTTGGTCTCAACAATTACCGGCCAGCTGACCTCCCGAGTGCGGGCGGCCGCGGCCGAAGCGCGACAAAGGCAGACTGAAACCGAAACCTTAGCCAAAGCAAGCTGGGCAGTTTCATCGCAGTTAACCACAGAACAAGCGCTGACAGAAGTACTAGAGCAATTGCATCGGGTGGCCGATATCGAGACTGCTGCTGTAATTTCATTTGATCAAGATGGCAAAGTTTTACTGCGAGCCAGTATTAGCTCTACCGGTGATACCGATAAAAAATCTCTGCTGGCAGAAATAGACAAACACCTGGTCAGCGCACGAGGAGACTCTTCCAGCGAACGCGGCTGGACACCTGTCGCTCATGGTGGCAACCAAGCTGGTGCAGTCTATGTCAAACTCAACGACAAGACTGAAGAAAGCGAAGAACAAAAGCGCCTGATCGATGCCTTAATCAACCATGCAGTGGTTATTTTGCAAAGAGAAGAGCTGATGAAAGAGCAGTCGCGCACACAAGCTCTAAAAGAAGCCGACAAACTAAAAACAGCTTTGCTTTCAATGGTATCCCACGACTTTCGTAGCCCGCTTACTGGTATTAAAGCTGCAGTTTCAGCCCTTTTGCAAGAGTCGCCCCAAGAACTAGACAGCGCTGAAGCCAAGCAGCTACTGCAAGGAATCGAGCAAGAGGCCGATCGCATTAACAGAATGGTTGGCAATATTCTCAATCTATCTAGACTGGAAGCCGATGCCTGGAAGCCCCACTTAGAAAGTAGCTCCCTCTCTGAAATAATCGGCTCGGCCCTGGCATCGTTCTCAGATGAAGATAATAAGCGCATTACAGTTCGCCTGCCGCGAGATCTAGCGGAAGTAACCGTCGACCCTGTGCAAATAGAGCAAGTAATTAAGAACCTGATTGAAAATGCCCTAAAATACTCCGACAAAGAGAGCCTTGTGGAAATTTCAGTAAGCACTCTTGATCACGAAGTAGTACTGAGCGTTTTAGACCGAGGCATCGGCGTCACGCCTGAAGATGCTGGTAGAATTTTTGAGCGGTTTTATAGAAATCCGCGACTTAAAGAAACAGCTACACCCGGAGTCGGAATTGGTCTAGCAATATGTAAAGCTTTAGTAGAAGCCCACCACGGCAGTCTCACCATGGTACCAAGAGTAGGTGGCGGCAGCGTATTTGAAGTCAAACTACCAATCGAGAAAATATCATAGATTATGAAAGTACTGGTCATCGATGACGAACCGCAAATAAGACGAGCTCTCAAGATGGGCCTAGAACGCAATGAGTACATTGTCAGCTTGGCAGGTAGTGGCGAAGAAGGTCTCGACAAGATGGCCACAGAACCATTTGAATTAGTCGTACTTGACTTAGCCATGCCAGGAATGGACGGTTTCGAAGTTTGCCGCCAGATTCGCAGCTGGAGCCAGGTGCCCATAGTAGTGCTCTCAGTTAGAGACAGCGAAGAAGACAAAATCAAAGCTCTAGACTGTGGTGCCGACGATTACATCACTAAACCATTTGGTGTCGGTGAATTGCTGGCACGGATAAGAGCGATTATTCGACGGGCCAAGGGGGCAGAAGCATCACTAAGCACCCCAATTTTTAGTGAAGGCAATCTAGTGGTAGATTTCGACAAACGCATTGTCACCGTATCTGGTGACGTTGTTCATCTAACGCCCAAAGAATATGACCTTTTACATATGCTTATTAACAACGCCAATCGAGTGCTTACCCACAGGCAGCTTCTTACTAAGATTTGGGGTGTTGAATACGCCGATGACCACCATTCACTAAGGGTGCACATTGCCAATCTGCGCAATAAAATTGAAAGCGATCCCACCCGCCCTCAGCTAATTCAAACCGAAACCCGAATTGGCTATCGCTTCGTCACCACGAACAATTAGCGGTGAGCTGGGCGCTGCCAAGCGCTATTCTTTATGGCTTTTTTATAGCCGCAAGCCAATCTTGATACTTTCTTGATCGGCTAATAGTTATATTGGCACAAGTCAAAGACAGAGCTAATACAGACTAAATACAGATCAGACGCTAATCGAGCTCTGATCAAAAGCACTGATTATCCAAATGGAGTATTCACCAATGCGGGCGAGAAAGACTAGTAAAGTCGCAACCACAAAAAGATTCAGCACGATTTGTTTGCTGGCCGCAATTGTCGCCAATCAAACTATCTTGCTGCCCTGCGCCGCGGCCGCTCCCTCAACCCCACAGGCAAACTCAGTTCAAGTACCAAAGCAGATCCTGCGCACCGGTATCAATCTGGACTCTAAAACTGTCTCACCAAATACGCTTCAGCTTGCCCAAAATTTGAATTTGCTACCAATTCTAAGCCGCATACAAGAATTAAAAGCGAAAACATCGCAACAGCAATCTAACGACAGCATAGAATCAATACGAGACACACAAGAACTAATTCAATTAACACAAAAGGCGCAAAATATCATAATCCGCACCTCTCTAGAAATTGACTTTGTATTAGCTGAAATTGACGCAGAGCAAAACATTTACAGCGAAGTTCTGTCGTCATTTCAAGCCTCAAGAGATAAGTTAGTAGCAAGGCTCAATGCAGGAAGCTTCATTTTAAACGGTGCACTTTGGGCCGTGAACGGTGCCTTAGCGATTCCAACGCCTCAACACCCAAACTACGCCATTCAATCTGGAATTGTGGGTATTTGCGCAGGCTTGGTACCGTCTATTGCATCGGGTTATGCTCTAAAGGTATACAGTGGCAAACACAAGCGCTCTGAATCAGATCCCAATATGCTTGCCAAAGTATTCGATCGCCCAATCAATGAAAACATAGACTATCCCAAATCAGTGTGGGCTTTTCTCAACACAACACCGGCTGGAGAAACAGGTTCAGAGAGCTCCGGCAAAACACGCAGAGAACAGCTGGTCGCCCGTTGGATATCTGACAAAAATATTCCATCCTTCACCGACAAATCAAACACAAAACAAATAGATATTATTACGGCCTCAGCCTCTCAGAAGAAAGGCCTATCAATAGACAATCTCAATGTACGACTGGTCATGCTTGAGCAATTACAAGGAGAGCTGGCAAAGATGAAGCGCATGCTGATGGAAATAGCTATGGTTATTACTGACGAGAAAGAAGTCTAAGTAGGTTAAAGCAAACTCAGACAGCGATAGTTATAGACTTATCAATCTAAAAGCCTCGAAACCTTGATAATATTCAGTCTTTGACTCATACAAAAGTCAAAGACTGAATAACTTTTGGAGGTTTGCCAGTGGAATCAGGTCGCCGTTTCACCGCGGTTTCTTTTGTAGCTGCAATTGCTGTAGCCCAGAGCATACTCTTAACGTCCATACCGGCAGCATCAGCAGCAGCACCGCCCACATCGCAGACAAACTCAGTTGAAGTACCAAAGCAAATATTGCGCACGGGCATAAATCTTGAGGCCAAAACAGTCTCGCCCAATACCCTTCAATTAGCCCAAAATTTGAATCTGTTACCAATTCTTAGCCGCGTGCAAGAATTGCGCGCAAGGGTAGCCCAGCATAGCGGTGGCAATACTCTAGAATCGCTCAGTGATAGACAAGAGTTACTTGAGCTAACACAAAAGGCCCAGAGCATACTGATCAGAACCTCACTTGAAATCGATTTTGTCTTGGCCGAAATAGATGCAGAGCAAAATCTATATAGCGAAGTGCTCTCTTCACTGCAAGGCTCGAGAGATAAACTAGTTGCCAGAATCAACGCCGGAAGCTTCATTCTCAATGGCGCCCTCTGGACAGTTTGCGAAGCACTAGCCATAGTCTCTCCACTGCATCCTAACTATGCAATTCAGTCGGGCATTGTTGGTATCGCTGCTGGTATCGTGCCATCGATCGCTTCAGGCTACGCACTGAAAGCTTATAGCGGCAAGCGCTTAAAGTCTGAATGTGAACCCAATATGTTGGCCAAAATCTTCGGCCGCCCCATCAACCAAGATATTGACTATCCTAAATCAGTCTGGTCATTTCTCAACACTGTACCAGCCAGTGAAGGGAACAGCGCCGGCCAGACTCGCAAAGAGCAGCTAATAGCCCGCTGGATCTCAGACAAAAACATTCCATCATTCACTGACAAATCAAGCTCGAAAGAAATTGACGTAATTACGGCCACTGCGCCACAAAAAAAAGGATTGTCTATAGACAACCTGAGCGTGCGCATGGTCATGCTTGAGCAATTACAAGGCGAACTAGCAAAGATGAAGAGGCTATTGATGGAAATAGCCATGGTAATCACAGAAGAAAAAGAAGTCTAGGCTGCTGATTAATCTAAATCACAAGCTACATCACATAAGCGGGCTTGCTGCGATAGAGATTTCTAATGGTAGTTTTGTCAGCTGGTGAAAGCTGATCGACCACTCTATTTTCATGCATAATATCATCGCGATAGGGGCTGTGGGCCTTAATCCCAAGGGCATGACCAAATTCGTGGGAAGAGGCACCAATCATTTTTTCGCGAGTCGAGGCCACTAGGGTGGAAAGCTCAATAACTACTGGCTTCTGCTGAATGTTAACGCGCTGGGCTTGCTCATATGGATAAACCTGGGCGCAAGTGTTGCCACCAACCATGATACCGCCAGGGCTAGTTGAGTCTTTAAAAGAATCGACAAAGAAAACTAGTATTTGGGCTTGCCTTGGGTCATCGACAAAGCCGAAGCGAAAAATACCTTCACGCTCAAACTGTCGCCATTGCTCAATACCAGTCGCCACCTGATAGTTAGTGTCATCGGTCCACTGCGGCGCTTTTTCTAAAATTGAAAAGCCTTCGGGCTGACATAGCATTGAATAAACTTGATCTGGCCGCACCTTCTGCAATTCACCAAAGGGCATCTCAGGCAACTTAAGACCAGGGCTAATCCAAATCTTGAGCGGCATTTTCTTGCTCTCCCAGCGCACTAATCCCATATTGAGACTAGGCTCGCCGGGATTGTAAGCCGTCGAATTAGTGCCAGGCGCACGGTCATAGCCCTCGGTCAGGTGCAGCCCGTTGGTGTGCTGCAATTGCGGTGTACCGCCACCCGGATTAGAGAAACTTTGAAAAGTAGCCCGTTGGAGCTTACGCGTTTGGCCATAGGCCTCGAGCGCCAGAGGGGAGAGCAGCAAGGAAAGCGCTGAAACAAAAGACAGGGTCGCCGTCGCCCCTTTGAAACGACTAAATTGCCCAAGAGCTTTAGCTCGGTTGCTCAATGCGGTCTGGCTATTTCTGCTATACAACCTAAAGTGGCCTCAAAGAAACGACTAGATGACATAATAAAAGTCGATATTTATAGAAGCATTGTTCCGAAACTAAAGCTTCTATGCATATTTACTTACCGCACCTTTTCAATAATAAAACAGGCTGAGACTTGGCGCCAATTATGCAACCTGCATCGTATGAACAACTTAGCCTCAAGGTGGCCCATGCCATCGCTGAACAAATCAGAATTAAACCAAAGTGCTGCCTGGGACTGCCGACCGGAAACACACCACTGTTGACCTATCACATCTTGGCCAACTGGTCTTCGGGGCAAGGCCAGTATGCCGATAGCGATGCACCAGCCAT
>CALRJJ020000301.1:0-6364 GCA_943367505.1 Flavobacterium psychrophilum
TTTTAACAGAGGCAATTCCCTCATTTAGTGCATCAGCACCTTGAAGCAGAGTGAGCCTGCGATCAGGGCCGTCACCGGATGAATTGAAATGTGATAGAACATTGCGTTTGGCTAAATCGCTAGCGAGTTCACCAGCCATCTGCTCAGCCACATTATCAGGAGTAATCGCAGCGACCCCATAGGCCTGGCGCTCGCGATTGAGAAGAGAAACGGCATACTGAGCCAACTCTGGCGCACTGACCGCAGTCATGTTTTCGGGCAAGGCCGCTTGTTCATCCAAGTAGTGCACTTCAGTCAGCGATTCAAGCGCTGGATGTGGATTATCAATCCAATCACTAGCGGCACCATTATTAGTACCATTACCAGCGCCATTAATAGTAGCGGGTTGCGAGCCAGCACTTCTTCCGGCAGCCGCTTCTTCTCGGCCTGCAGCCGAGTTAGGGTCAACTTCTTGCGTACCGAGGATTGTTTTCTTCAATCGCTCTGTGCGATCAAAAAGCGAATCGTATTCAAAAGTTTTCTTAAAAATTGCAGTCTCTAAAGAGGCTAAGCGCTGGTCAATATTTTCGCCCGGGCTGGAGATACCTAAGGTTTCTTTCTCAAGTTGTCCAATGGCAGGATAGGAGTCTTTTACGGGGACATTACCAAGAGCGTTATAGCCTGGGGGCTGACCAAGAGGCTGAACCAGGGCCTGGCCCGCAGGAATTTGATTGGGTAAGGGCGCTACTGGTCGAGCCACCCGGGTGAGCGACGGTGGCACAAGAGGTGGAGAAGCGTTGCTGGCGGCAGGAGAAACCGCACCGGGTCTGGCAACACGAGTCTCACTAGGGATTGCTGGTGTTTGAGCTGAGCTTTGAGCTGGAGTCAATCGAGAAGTTGATTGGGGTGCTGCGCCAGGGGCTTCCATTAGTGGCTGAAGCGGCACTAACCGAGGCGGGGCTTTCGGTGGCGGGGAAGGCGGTGGCAAAGCATTAGATGAAGAACTAGATGAAGCACTATTTGCAGCACTAGAAGCTGCGGGCCTAGCTTTAGGAACGGGAGAAGGTGGCGGAGGTGCAACCGTATCAGAGGAGGCTAGCAATGGAGCAACAGAAGACGAGCCATCATAACCGCTGGTCTCGCTTGCCTCGGCAGCACTAGCAAAAGTCGCAGCACTGACAAATGAGGCCGTCGAGAGCAGAACGGTCATGCTTAAAGCGATACTCGCTCTCGGCCGCATGCAATTATCCCCTCAGTTCTAATGTAGATATTGTGCGCATAATTGCCTCAAAAGCACAAATCATCGCTCTAATCAGTAATTAGGCGAGTGCATCATGGCTATAGCCCCCTGACGACCAGTTTTTCCACCCGATTGGCGATGAGAATAAAAGAGATCGGGGCGGCAAGAAGTACAAAAAGAACAGACATCAACCTCAGATACCCCGGCCAGCAAGAGCTGCATGGCATTGATAGCTTTAAGGTCGGGTCGCGGCTGGGCCTGCTCGGCTAGACCATCCCGGCTGTCGCGTTTGACCAAACTTTGCGCCATCTGCTCTTTCACCACACTACCGTCAAGAGGTGATGACAATGTGAGCATCAATTGTTCGACTACATCTTCACCGGTAGGATAGCAGCAGGTACCAATGGCAGGCCCTACGGCGGCAACCATTTGAGAAGCTTCTGCCCCCCACTCTTCAATCATCAAGGCCACAGCATTTGCAGCAATAGCCTGGGCCGTGCCGCGCCAGCCGGCGTGAACGATTGCCACCAGCTCTTTTTTCTTCTCATAAATAATGACGGGAACGCAATCAGCAAAATGCAGCAACAGAGGCACAGCTGACAAATTGGTAGAAACGCCGTCAACATTTGCCATATCCGGCTTTGCAGTGGCTTCCAAGATCGGCACGACAGTGCCTGAATGCACTTGGCCAGGCACCTTCAGATGGTCATGATTAGCTCCAAGCACCGTGCACAAATGCTTGCGATTAGCCAAGGCATTGGCTTTCACTGTTTCATCCGGGACATTGCGGCCTAAATTGAAGTGATCGTAAGGGGCAGGAGCGCCGCCAGGTCCCATCCTGGTGGTAAAGGCATGGGTCAAGCGATCTTTATACTGCGCCAAAAGAGGCGACTGAATCAAGGTAAGACCCTGATTGTCATTGACATGCCAGTGATTAGTTCTGAGCGCTTGCTCTAAATGAATGGTATGCATTACTGAATTGACAAACCTCCACATATATTGATTGCCTGCCCGGTGATGGCAGCCGCCTCTGGGGTACACAGATAAACCACCAATCCAGCTACCTCTGATGGCTCAACCAGGCGCATTTGCGGCACCGAAAGCATGGCAATTTCCAACGACTGCTCGCTCTCAATTTGATTTAATTCACACCAATGGGGATCAGTAATTTGGGCAAAAGCCATATCGGTGGCCACCCAACCAGGGCAAACAGCGTTGACTGTGATGCCGTGCCGAGCCTGCTCTAAAGCCGTAGCCTCGGTCAAACCTATCAAGGCAAATTTAGAAGCTGAGTAAGCGGCGCCATAAGCTTCAGCATGCTTTCCCGATATCGATGAGACATTCACAATACGACCCCAACTCTGATTAATCATGGCCGGTAGACAAGCTTTGGAGCTGACAACAGCACTGGTCAAATTGGTCTCTAAAACTTCGCGCCAGGAGTCTATATTGTGCTGATCAACTGCTTCTGTGCGATATATGCCAGCGTTATTGATGAGAATATCGACATTACCAAAACTTGCTTGCACTAGCGCCAGGGCCCG
Organism: Flavobacterium psychrophilum; assembly: GCA_943367505.1. GTDB lineage: Bacteria > Cyanobacteriota > Vampirovibrionia > Obscuribacterales > Obscuribacteraceae. The sequence goes on from CALRJJ020000301.1 coordinate 2,764, forward strand.
TTCAAGCTCATCTGAGCGACTGACATCGGCAATAAAATAAGGAGCCTTAACCCCAACTAAGTCTTCTATTTCTTTACTAACTGCTTTCAGTCGCGCTTCTTGCCGCCCCAATAGAGCGACAGCACAGCCGGCCTGAGCCAGTGCAATAGCCACAGCCCTGCCAATGCCCCGGCCAGCCCCAGTAATTAGGGCTTTTCGTGGAGCCAAGGCCTGGCTGGTAAAACTAGTGGCCGGTTGCATGCTGGGGAACCTTGAATAGATATTGAAAGTACATTCTTTATATTATGGAGCCAATTCTAGCGACTTGCTCTGCTTGCTGTATTTACCATGATTACTAGCTCTGCAGCCTTGCAAAGAGGGGCTAAAGTACGTCTCAGAAACTAGGCGGGGAACATTGCTAAAATTCTATAGTCTTAAACAACATGGTCTGTGACGTGAAGCACTCGTGCTTAAGAGAGTTGAAAAAGAAAACCGACCATCGAAGAGATTGATTGAATCTCATTATTATACTAATTCAGTCCAGCAGAGGCTGTACAAATCTAAGGTACAAAAAGATGACATCCAAATCTTATTCCATCAAACGGTCGATTTTGGCGGGTGCACTTCTGCTCAGTCAATCGATAGCACTAAGCCCACTGGCAGCAATGGCAGCCGACAATGATGTCCATGTTGCTGGTCAAGCAATTTTCTCAGTACCCGCAGCAGGCGGCTTAACTGCCGACAAACGAGCAGCTGCAGTACAACAAAATTTAGATAACGCTCTGGTTGCCGCTAAAGACAGAGGCCCATCGTCAGTCAATATCACTTATGTAAAAGGTGTTCCTGTTATCACTCTCGGCGGCTACCAAGTTGTCACCGTAGATAGTGCCAGCGCCAAAAGCACAGGCAGCAGCCCAGCTCTATTAGCTAAGAAATGGGCCGATTCTCTGCGCGAATCACTAAGAGATCAAGCCAGCATTCAAAGCTATGTCGGTCAACTATCAGGTGATTATTTCGCCTCGGCACCATCGACTATAAACGCTCCGGCTCCGCAGCAACAACCGGCCTATAATCCTAATCAACAGCCTCAACAAGGCTATGGCCAATCACAAAATACCTATCAAGCACAAACCCCATATCAACAACCAGCTCCCTACCAACAACAAGCGCCTTACGGTCAACCTCAAGGCGGCTACAGACAAGGCAGAATTACCTACGCACCAGCTGGTCTAGTTATTCCAATTTCACTGAGCAGCGGTATTGCTACCCAAGTAGCTAAAGCTGGTGATTTGATTCAAGCTTCAGTCAGTCAAACAGTAATGCTGGGCGACTCGACAATTCCTGCTGGTTCGACCATCGTCGGCACCATCACCGAAGCCAAAGGCGGAACCTACCTGGGTCGCGCTGGCAGCCTCGATATCAAATTCAACCGTCTGAGAACTCCTGATGGTACCGAGACTCCAATTTCAGCTCACTTAATTGGTGGCATTGGCAAATACACCGGCACTGGCACCGATGACACCACTATCAAAGGTGAAACCTGGAAGACCAAACTCGGTCAAGCAGCCATTCGCGGCGGCATCGGTGCTGGCACCGGAGCAGCCCTCGGCACAGCAGTAGGAGCTATTGCTGGTGGTGGACGCGGAGTTGGTAAAGGCGCTTGGTCAGGCACTGCCATCGGTGGCACAGTCGGAGTTGCTCAAAGTGTACTTTTGCGCAAAGGCAAAGACGTTTTGATACCTGCCGGCACGGCCATGCAATTGCAGCTTGACGCTCCTGTTACGGTTGCAGGCGCTGGGTCCCAACAAAACCCCTATTAACTAACTGTGCGATAAAGAAATTCAAGGGCGAGAGGAGTTATTCCTCTCGCCTTTGCATTTCTTGCCGCAAGTGCGAAAATAATGAACTAAATAAATGATGAGCCAAACAAGGGTTCAACCTAAGGCAATACTATGGCTAGCAATTCAAATCGAAATAGCCATAGATATTTTGCTATCTCTCGATTCTTCCAATCAGCCCGATCAGCCTTACTAGTCACAATATTTACTTCTTCGTCTCCATCGGTAGCGGCAAAGACTATTGCCACTCCTATGTGGGAAGAGGCAAACCGCGCCGGGCGTCAAGCCCTTAACAAAGCTCACTACGCCGAAGCAGAGAAGTCGTTTACTGCAGCACTTAAATCAGCTGAGGGCCTCGGTCAAGAACATCCATGTGTAGTAGTGAGCTTGAACAATCTCGCCCTACTCTATGACGAACAAGGGAAATACCAAGAAGCAGAGCCTCTCTATAAACGGTCTCTATCACTACTAGAACCATCGCCAGTGCCAAGCAGCGATGTTGCCACAGTACTTAACAACCAAGCCGGTCTTTTTAGTAAACAAACAGATTATGCCGAAGCCGATGTTTCGTACAAGCGTGCTCTGGCAATTAGAGAAAGAACCTTTGGGCCAAAACACCCCAAGGTGGCGACAAGCCTAAATAACTTAGCCACCTTGCACTGTCTGCGAAGTAAATTTAGAGAGGCCGAGCCTCTCTATAAACGGGCGCTATCAATACAAACCTCGGCATTTGGCGCCGAGCATCCAGAAGTAGCCACCACCCTAAACAACTTAGCGGGACTATACCAAGAACAAGGCCAGTACAAAATCGCCGAAGATCTTTATAAACGCAGTTTGGCCATAAGAGAAAAGACCCTGGGAAATCATCCCAAGACAGCTAATAGCTTGAGTAACCTGGGGGCACTGTACAGAGAGCAAGGTCGATTTACCCAAGCCATTCCACTGTGCAAGAGAGCAATTGCCATCAAAGAAAAGAGTCTTGGATTAGTCCACCCAAGCTTGGCTACAAGCTTGAACAACCTGGCTACCATTTATTATCACCAGGGCAATAGCGAGGCTAAGCCCCTTCTCCTGCGGGCCTTGAAAATTCGCGAAGTCGCCCTCGGTCCCGACCATCCGCTGGTAGCAGTAAGTCTCGGCAACCTGGCAGCTTTCTATGTGCAACAAGGCAATTTCAAAGATGCCGAGCCCATGTATCTAAAGGCCCTATCAATTATGGAAATGAGCCTGATAGCCAATAATCCCAACAAAGCCACAGGCTTAAATAATCTAGCGGCACTTTATCGCAAACAAGGGAAATACTCTGAAGCTGACCCACTTTATAGACGATCAGTAAAAATCGCAGAAGCAACACTAGGCCCAGACCATCCCAATCTAGCAGCGATTTACTACAACCTCGCCGCTTTCTACCGCAACCAGGGGAACGACAAGCAAGAAGAGCTGCTATTTAAAAAGGCGCTAAAAATAAGGGAAAAAGCTCTAGATCCCAATCATCCAGATCTTGCCATTAACCTGCACTGCCTAGGAGTGCTCTATTGCAAACGAGGTCAATATAAAGAAGCTGAGCCAATCTTGAAGCGTTCCCTCGCCATTGGAGAAAAAGCATTTGGTGTCAACCACCCCTACATCGCCATTAGCTTAGACCAGTACAGCAGTCTTCTCAAAAATACGAACAGAGAAGTTGAAGCTCGTAAATTTGAAGCACGAGCCAAGGCTATTAGAGCTATAAAACAATAATTACCATGCCAGAAACCCTTTGCAAAAATTGTGGAAAAGCGACACTG
>CALRJJ020000302.1:0-6357 GCA_943367505.1 Flavobacterium psychrophilum
AAGTCTCAATTGGTTTTGAAGGCGAAACAATCGACATTGCTGTTAATGTGCGCTATCTAACCGATGTGCTCCAACGCCTGGTTGTAGAAGAGATCAAATTAGAAATGACTGGTTCGCTCAAGCCTTTAATCATCAAGGGCATTGGCGACGAAGGTTATAAGTATCTCTTGATGCCTGTACAAGCAAAATAAACCTGGTCACAATAGTATTGTGATTAATGAAAAGCCTTTTTTTACCTGCAGCCAAGGCCCCAGATCGGGCTTAGGTCTTGATGCGCTGCTTTGTTCTTCTATTGCCCTGTTCACAGGTCAATCGGTACTATTGCCAGCTATTGCAGCGCCAGTCGCACCCAAGAGTGCACAGAAGGCCCTTCCGGCAGTTTCTGCTCCAGCGTCTATCTACGCTCAGGGTGTTCAGGCTTATCAGGCTGGTCGCTTTAATGAAGCTGCCGCCTATATGTACGAATCAATCACAAAAGAGAAAGCAGGGGCCAATGCCTGGCTTTATATGGCTCATTCTTACTTTGCTCTGGGTCAGAGGAAGCGGGCTGAAGAAACCTATCAGAAATTGAAAGACAATTTCGCAGGAACGCCTCAGGCTTCTATGGCGGCGCAATATTTAGCACGTTTGAACCCCAATGGCAGGAAAGAAACTGCTGAAGCAACTGCTAAAACGGCAGAGAGTTCGGCATTGCCAGCCGACATTGCCAGAAGTAAAGAAGGGATGAAACTATTGCGAAAAAGGGTCACTCTGGTTAGACCGGTTTATGGTCATGACCCTGTCAACCAGAGAACCATAAACGCTGTTGATTCTTGTTTTGACAAGATTCCGCCAATTGTGCAAGAGATTCTATTCAAGGGTGACATAGATTTTGTTATTACCCCGACCATGATTGATAAATTTCCCGCTGGAGCCTACCAGGAAGTAGCTGGCTATGAAGGTGGCACTTCAAAAAGTTGCCCTGGTCTTTTTACAGGGAAGACCGTAGTTTTAAGTCAGGCAACAGTAGACGAAAACACTAACGAAGTGCGCAAAGCCAGAGACGCTGATGATCTGCGTGGAACCTTTTTGCATGAAACTGGCCATGCTGTTGACGCCTGCTTGCAGTGGTATTCGTGCACCGATGAATTTAGACACAACTACTATCTAGACATTGCTCATGTGCCCGACGATGTAGCGCCAAGAATCAAGTATTACCTGCAAAAGTCAGTGCGGGGACAAAGAGAGACCTGCGCTGAGCTAACCTCTATATTGCTAGGCAATGAGCGTGGTTACTACCAAGATATGATTACTTATTTTCCCAATACGATGAAGTATATAAAGGGAAAGCTCGGTCTGTAGTGGCATTTACTTCTTTTGCAAGTCGAGTTTTAGCTGTTCGTTTTCAGCTTTTAGTTGATTGATAGTGTCGTTTAGCTTATTGATGTTTTCATCGATTTCTAATTGTCGATCAGAAGTGTGTTTAGAGACTGCATGTTCTAGGGCCAGACGGGCCAGATAGAGCCATCTTTCGATTTTGGAGCGTTCGTAGCCGCTCTCTAAAACAGCGTCATCAATTGTCATTTTTTTAGCCATAATGTCAATAACGATTTGTCTGGGATCGCTGGTTACATAAGACTTGGGCTGCCTTCCGTTGAGAGTCCAAACCTTGTAAAAATTATTCTCGCCAGCTAGTTCATAAGCCCTCATGTAGCGATTGAAGAAGTGGTACCTCTCAAGCAGTTCGTCCAATTGACGCTGCTGAACATAAATCACAGCTGGTTTGTTTTTGATGATATCTTGGCCATAGTTTTCCACTGCACTTTCAGCCATCTTCGCCCAACGCTGGTCGTGTGTCTTGGTTGCGCAGTGATCTATGTACGGTAAATTGCAAAACAAATATCGACTGCCAAGTTTTCGTCCACTCTGCAGTATTGCCGGAAAACCAGGCTCTATGCCATTGCCGATGAAAATAACACTATCATCTAATTTTGTCAGGCTTAAAATTGAAAATACTAGTGGATCAAAATCTGAAGCAAGACAGTTGCCCTGGTAGCCGATATTGGCCAAATCGAATGGCTGAGTGCTGATGGCGCGGTTGGTGCTTTCAGAAATTAGCTCACTATAAGTCGTATAAGAAGCGATACCTAAGATAGCAAAAGTCATGACCAAGTTTGCAAATTTTGAGAGATTTGGTCGTGAAAAAATCTTTTCTACTAGCATACCGATTAGCAGCCCATCAAGCATGAACAGGCTGGCAGTCATAGGAATGAATCTATAGGGCCAGGCTTGATCGCCGTAGATATAGTGAAATAGAAAACTAAGTGCGAAAATACCTAAGGGAGCTATCCACAGATTGAAACGGGCGAAGACTAGAGCTAGTGGCAGTGTCACTAACAAGTGCACAAAAGGCAAGAAGAAATTAGGGTCGTGACGCAACATATAGATAAGTGCTCGACCGGAATAGCTTAAGCCATTGATGTAGAGCGGTACAACCTGATTGAAATAGAAATCCCATACCGAAAGTGGCAGTAACATCAGACCAGCGAGGTAGAGCATAAAGACTACTGCGACCGTATAAATCTCAGGTCGTGCAAACACTTTTAGTGTTCTACATTGGTAGTAAAAGCACAGTTCTACCAGGGCAGCAGAGACAGCGAACTGTGGTTTGAGAGCCATTCCTACAGCGGCTACGAATGCGCTTAATATGGCATCAAACTTTGATAGTTTTTGGCCCTGCCATGCCAAGCCTCGCAGAACTAGAAAAGGTAAGTAAGCAACCATAAATAGGTGCTCGCGCTCACCAATGTTTATGGTCTGGTTCAAATTAAAGTATGCCGCAGCAAATATGAATGGCAGAAATACAGTTAACTGTTGCTTGCTCATATACTTAGAGGCAATGTGCAAACTCATTAGGGTACTATAGGCGCAGAGCGCAATTACTGAATAGTTAAAGGCAGCAATTACGGGCACATGCAATTGCTTTGCAAACACCAGCGGTATCAAATTTAGATACATTATGAGCGGTGGATTCCATTCGAAAAAGTCTAAGTATGGTAGTTTTCCACTGGCAATTAGTTCAGCCATTTCTAAGTAGGCAGCTTGATCAGGATAAGTTAGCAGTGGATGACCATACCAGAAAATAATTTTGCCAATAATCATGATGGCAAAAGCCAGGTACATGAACGTGTTAGTACTGTTGAATAGTTTGCTAGCAATAGCCTTTAGCAAGTTCATATGCTCTTGTCTCTTTTTCGCACCAAGAATCTAAAAGGAAAGTTGAAACCGTTATATTCTCTAGGCTGGCGGTTTTCGTAGCTGAAGTAATAGCCACTTTTTTGCAGGTCCTGAAAATTTTGTTCGGCTGTTTTTAAATATTGCTCGCGATATGAGCTATCGCAAGGTTCTGGATTTTCGAGAATGATTACCTTTGTGCTTTTGTGCTCTAGTTCCGAGCAAATATTGCTATAGGTATGATCGTAAAAATCTTTCATTGGTCCAGTCAATTTTGAGTCTGCCTTGAGTATGGTAAATAGCCATAGCGGTCTAGACCACAGTAGGTAGCTTCCTGGTTTTCTACCAGAGATAAAGATGAGAGGATAGATTGGTTCAATATTTTCACTGATTACAGTGACACCATCACCGACTTTGGTTGTTTGCTCGAGTAGTGTTTCTAACTGCTCTTTTTCCTTGCTGCAATTGGTGCAAATGTAATTTTGAAGCTGGGTTCTATCCCTATCGAGTAATTGCCAAATGGCTGCTGTTGCAGCTAGGGTCAAGATGAAGGCGGCTGCCTGATATGACAGGTTTAGCTTTATGGCCGAGTACTTTTCCTTTAGTTTGATTTCTAGTTGTTGGTAAGCGAGCAATATTACGTTAGCTAGAATTGCAGTGATACTGAAGATTGTTAAAACGAGGTCTTTAGATGAGCCTTGACCTTCTAGCAGATATAGAGCAAAGCCTGCAAACATGAGACTCGGCATAGTGATATAGATACTGTGTTTCTTTCCAAATAGAAAAGAAATAGCAGCGGCAGTCACCATGCCATAGATTACATCTGATCGATTGGGACTGGCATGTGGAGCATAAATCGTGAAATTAAAAACTGAATAGTTGAACCATTTGAGAGGCATGGTCCACTTCCAGAAGGCTGTATGAACAGGCTCTGGCAGTTGACTGAGAATGAGAAGATTGGTTGCGAAAGTGACTATGAAAGCCAACCATTCTCGTGATAAAAGGCAGCGCCAACGACCAGATTGTAATGTAAGAATCAGTTCTAAAATGAGAAAGACAGCGACGTATGGAAGATCTAGACAGGCACCAATAGCAGCTATTACACCGGTAGCGCTGGCCAGTACGGGATTGACTTTGATTTGCCTGTGGGCAAACCAACGCAGCGCAAGCCAGGGCACAACAGTGAGAAGAAATAGATATTGTAAGTCGCCAAAATCGAAACGGGCAATTAGAGTAGTTAATACCAGGCCTATAAGGCACGACACTGTAAAACTACGAGAGTCTTCTTTGCTTGCTTCGTTATCTGCTTGTTTTAGAGCCTGGGCGCATATGCTAGTGGTCAGTAAAGTAGAGCCGAGGATCAGGCAAAATATAAAGAGAGAGATGAAGACCCCATGAGTTATTGGTACATGTATGGTTTGCAGAGTTGTGCATAGCATATAGGGGTATTTCAGAATTTCGTAGACAATTGGTTGTGACCAATCCCAAAAATCATAGTATGGTTGTTCGCCTTGGATAAGTAGACTAGCTGCCACTATGCGCATTGCTAACCCGCCAGACATGAGGGTTGGGTAATTCAAAATTTCAAGAAAAAGGCAGGCAAGAGGCATTAGACAAGCGAGGCCGAGCCAGAGAAAGAAATTATCCTTGCTCCTTTTGCTGCTGTCCAATTCTTCAGTATTGCTGCTGCACAAAGCCTTATCCTTGGATTGGTTTTTACCTTGTGTCAGCTTTTAGTAGGCTTCTGAAACTGGTCCAGTGCGTGGGTCTACTTTGCTCAAGTGAATATCTGGGTAGAGTTCTTTGAACTTACTGAGGTCCCATTTATTCTTGAACAATAGAACTGGGTCTTCGAATTTATCGGTAGCCACTGTGCAACTTGTCAGATTAGGAGCGGTTTTTAGTGTATCCCAGGCGCCCACCACCCAGAGGGCTTTGTGGATATCTACGTTGCGCAAGGTAGTATTAGCGCCGTATTCAGCTTGTAGTCTGAACTGCACAACTTCAAATTGTAAGGCACCCACAGCAGCTAAGAGAGGATAGCGTGTATCTCTTTCGGTCATCCACAAGATTTGGATAGCACCTTCGTCTTGCAGAGCAATGATGCCTTTGTGGAATTGTTTGTATTTGCTTGGCTCTTTATTTTCAAGGAAGGCGAAGAGTTCAGGAGCAAAGGTTGGAATGCCTGGATAAGAAAGCCGCTTGCCACTGCTAATAGTGTCACCAATAGCAAAAGCTCCAGGGTTGCTGAAGCCGACAATATCGCCTGGATAGGCTTTTTCGATTGATTGTCTCTCTTTGGCAAAGAGCTTCTTTGGTTGACTTAACTGAATACTTTTCTGGGTGCGACTATTGATCACACTCATGTCTTTTTCGAACATGCCGGAGCAAACCCTGACAAAAGCAATACGGTCGCGGTGACGCGGATCCATATTGGCCTGTAGTTTGAAGACAAAGCCAGTGAAGTCAGTGAATGTCGGGGCAATGTCACCTTCGCTAGAAGGGAAGGAACCTGGTTGGAGAGCCAACTGAATAAACGACTTGAGGAACAGTTCAATACCGAAGTTATTCATAGCGCTGCCAAAATAAACAGGGGTCAGTTCGCCGCTGTGTATTTTTTCTAGGTCTAATGGGGCCGCTGCAGCGTCTAGAATCTCTAATTCTTCATTGAGCTGAGCATAAAGTGCTTTGGGAATTAGCTCTTTGAGTTTCGGATCGTCAAGCTTATAAGTAGCTACTTCACCGCGGGTACGGCCACCGACTGTGCGTTCAAATAAGTAGACTGTTTGGGATTGTCTGTCGACAACTCCTTTAAATTGATCGCCTGTACCGATTGGCCAATTGACTGGATAAGTGGCGAGGTTGAACTCTTTTTCGATTTCATCGATCAGCTCAAGAGGCTCTCGACTTGGCCTGTCTAGCTTGTTTATAAAGGTAAACAGTGGCAGTCGACGCAATCGACAAACTTCAAAAAGTTTTCTAGTTTGCGGCTCAAGACCTTTGGCTGAGTCAATCAGCATTACGGCGTTATCGGCGGCTGCTAGAGTTCTGTAGGTGTCTTCGCTGAAGTCTTGGTGGCCCGGTGTATCCAGTAGATTAAGACAGCAGTTTTTATACTCGAATTGCAAAACGGTCGAAGTGATT
>CALRJJ020000303.1:0-6355 GCA_943367505.1 Flavobacterium psychrophilum
TTGGTGGAAGGGACTTCGCTATTTCGGACTCAGTCAAATGGTCTCCTCAACGTGCCAACTTTAGTCTCATCTAAAGCCGCTCCTGCTGACAACTTGGTTAACAGTAATATTCTAGTCGTACTAAAGGCTTATTACCTAATTACCTACTAACTAGCTCTAAGTTTCAACTCTTTAAAACATCCTGTCATCTTTGCCATAAGCTGCGTGGGCCGTTGTATGCTCTATGCGATTGTCCGAGGAGGTCATATGAAGGTTAGAAAAGGTGCACAGGCAGCTATAGCTGCAACTGGTCTGTTGCTAGGTTGCCAGGTACAGGCCTTGGCGCAAGTTCCAGGCGTTCCCAGTACCGGTTCTTATCCTAGCTATGCCCCCGCTCCCCTTCCCGGGGCCTCAAGTTCTGACCCTACGGTGCTTTCTGGGCGAGTTAAGCACGATATTATGCCCGCTGAAAAGCTGCTATCGCAAGGTAAGTACGCTGACGCTGAAGGCATGTTTCGTGAGCTAATTGTTAACAATCCTGCCGATATTGCCGCAACAATCGGTCTGGGTACCGCTCTTGCCAAGCAGTTCAAACTCGACGGCGCTGATGAATTGTTCGACCGGGTGCTGGCTAGCGATCCCAACAATGCCCTGGCTTATGCCGGCAAGGCAACCGTCATACTGAATCGCCTGCAATCTTCATCTGGAACCATTAGAGCCAACAAAGAATCAATGTTGCAGCAAGCTGAAGAATATTCTAAGCGGGCTGTGCAACTTGCTCCGGCGTCAGGTGAAGCACACTTTAGTTTAGGTCAAGTATATAAAGAACAAGGTCGAGTGGTTGATGCTGGCAGTGAGTTCCGCACAGCCGTTAGTCTTGACCCTAATCATTCAGCTGCCCTGGCCGCTCTAGGTCAGATCAAGCTAGATCAAGGCAGTCTGGCCGAGGCCCAAGAGAATTTCAAGCGCTCCATCGCTATCAATTCGGGTAATTCCAGCGCTCACTTTGGTCTCGGAGCTACTTTGCTCAAGCTTGGTCAAACCGATGATGCCCTTAATGAGCTCAATACTTCTTTGGCGCAGTTCCCTAATAGCTGGCCTACCCGCATGATGTTGGGTCAGGCTTATGCTGCTCAAGGGAATACAGCTGGTGCTCTCAAAGAGTTTCAGTTATCGACTTTGATCAAACCTGAGAATGCTGAGCCTTATTTGCGTATGGCAGATATCCGCGAAGAGCGTGGCGATCTTGAATTGGCCCTGGCTGACTTGCGTTCGGGCCTGACTCAAGCTCCCTACAATCTTGATTTGCGTCAGCGTATCGCCGATATCAACTTGCGCTTAGAGAAGCCAGATGAGGCCATCAAAGCTTATACAACTATTCTGTCGATGAGCCCAAACAATGCCGCTGCTGTTAAAGGCTTGAGTCAAGCATTGTTCTTGAAGGCTCAGAAAGCTGCTGTGGGAGCCATGCTTGCCTCTAACGATTATGATACTGCTATTAAGACTTTAGACCAGGCTATTAAACTTAGCCCTGATGACATGGAGCTTTATTTAGCCAAAGCAAAATTGATGTCGCTCTCAGGCAGTAAGCCGGATCTCTCGTCAATGGCAGAGCCAAAGACCGACGGCGAGCGTATTGCTTACGCTGAAGCCTCTATGGCTAGTGGTGATTTCCAAAAGGCTTCCGATTTGGTCAAACAAGTTATTGCTGATCTGCAAGATGCCAAACAGACCTACGCTGTTGCTGATATTGCTTTGATGATTAAAGATCTCGACAATGCAGAAGCGGCCTACAAGAAAGGTTTGGCTCTTTCTGGTTTACCTGAGCGCGGTAATCGTGGCATCAGTCAGATTGCCACCATTAGGCAACAGGCTTTAGCTGATAGCAAAGTGGCCGATGAACTAGCCAAAAAGAATCAATGGGACGGAGCCATCAATCGCTATCACCAGGCGATTGCAAACAATCCTCGTTTGGCTGATGCCAGGCTTGGTCTTGCCCGCGCCCTAGAGAAGAGCAAAGATCCCAAATCGAGCATGCTTTACGAGGCTGTTCAACAGTACGACTATTACCTGGCTCTGCGCACCGACATGCCATCAAAAGAGCGTGAGAAAATGGTCAAAGATAACGCCAAGCTAAAAGACAAAGCTGCTAAACAGAAAGAGAAAGAAGCAAAGAAACGCTAACTAGAATCTCTTATACAAATAGATATTAGGACAGATAAACGGTAAATCTAATGGCCAAAAAATCAGTGTCTCATCATCCTTCAGCCGGTCGCCAGGTTCGCACCAAACAACCTAAGGCGCCACAAATAGAAGCACCGCCTATACCGGTTGAAAATCCTGGGCAAGATAAGGTCGTCTATGCTGTTTTTGCCACCATCTTGATTGTTGGCACAATCATCAATATTCTGCTTTTCTATTTCGTAGGACAAAATCTCCACGAAGCTTATTTAGCTAAAAACTGGTTGAATACAGCCTTGATGGCTGCTCTTCTTGTTGGTCTGCTCTTTGCCGTTAGAGCTGCTTTTACCGCTGCCTTTGTGGTGGCGGCAACAGTGGCTGGGCGTACAAATGCTTTTTCTGCGCAGCTCAAGATTTGTACTTGGGCTCTCAAATTCAAATCAATTCTCCCCGATCGTGCTTCTTGGGCTAGCCAAGCCATTATTCAACAAATGATGGCGAAGCAAGACTTTGATCAAATTATCGAATTTGGTACCACTCAGTACGAGGATATTACTGCGAAGAATCCCAAAGACCATAGTCTGGCCGTGCTCTGTACTTATGTTGGTATGTCCTATCAAGCCAAAGGCGATCTGCCTAAGTCGATTGAATGGAATGAAAAGTCGATTGAGCAATTTGGCAAATTCTTTGAGTCTATTGAGAAGTCAAAGTTTGCTAAAAAGCTGGGAAGCCAGGGTGTAGTTGAAGCTATGACTCTTAATTATGCTCAGGTATTGGCAGGGCTGGGCAGCAGCTATTTGCAGCAACAAAATTTCCGCAAAGGAAAAGAGCTGCTCAAGCAATCTCTTGAACAGGCTAAGAAAACTTCAGAGACTCCAGAGCGTCGTCAGTTGATAAAGCAAGTTGAAGACGGCCTGAGCCGACTAAAGCACTGGTAAGTTTCCTTATGAAAAAAATTGCCGTTTCGCTATTGCTAATTCTTGCTCTCAATCTCAGTCTCAGTCAGGCTGCATTGGCTGAGACTCTTCAGGCTGGTATTGAGCATTCTGATTATCTTCCTTCAGTTTCCAATACTTATGTTCCTGGCTATTCACATGGTGGCTATAGCCAGGGCCAGAGCAATGGCAACTATCGTGGTGGCTATCAACTAGAAACCAGTCAGAGTGATCCAACCCATTCAAATCTATATCAGCAATCTGCTTCTATGCAGAGGCCTCAGCCTCAGCAGCCGGTAATTGAGTGGTTCCAGATACCAAAAGTGATGGCAGGCTCCTGGTCTAAACGGGGCGACGTCACTGTAGATGTCACCGATTTGCGCACCGGCATGAAGCGAGCAAGTGGTGCCTGGATGGACAATGAAATGGTAGTGCACATGGGCCACCAACTTGATAAAGCTGGTAATGTCTGGCACGTCAATATTTTGCCCTCTGAAAGAGATAGTATCTCCAATGGCAAGCAAGTGAAATTTATGACGGTGCAGCAGATTTGTGAGCAGTCAACTCCAGTTAATCTTTCTACTCGCACCCACTACGTTATTACCGAGACCTATCCCACTGGGCAAGTAGCCGATATGTTCCAGCAAGAGTCGCTCAATCACTATTTCTTAGTCAGTGCTGGCGAGATGGAAAATAGAAGCTCCAATCGTGTCTTTACCTATAGTGGTCAACCGGTGCGCGATGGCACCTTAGAGAGCAAATTCACCCGGGTGGGACCGTTTACGCCAGTGCCACAAATGAATGGTGTTGATTTGCAGCAGGCCCTAAACCAATTTTTGCTCTCCAAAGGGCGAGCAGATTTAGCGCAATAATATAGAAGATGTGACATGGTACGGGTTTCTCAGCAGCAGATCGACGACTATGCCCGGGATGGTGCCATTTGTATTCGTGGTTTGCTTAGCGCTGCTCAGATCGATCTGCTTAGGCTCGGAATAGAGGCCAATCTACAAGCTTTGAGCCCGCGAGCAAAAGTAGCAAGTAATGCCGACGATCCTGGTTATTTTGTAGAAGATTTTTGTAATTGGCAGACAAATTCTTACTATAGACAGTTGCTCTTCCAGTCTGAGCTTGGCGAGGTGGCCGGCAGATTGATGCAAAGTTCAACTACCAGACTTTATCATGATCACTTGCTAGTGAAGGAGCCGGGCACAAGGCAGCGCACTCCTTGGCACCAAGATCAGCCTTATTACAATATTGATGGCAAGCAGAATTGCAGCATGTGGATTGCCGTAGATTCAGTTGCTCGGCATTCTACTCTTGAGCTTGTGGCTGGCTCACATCTGGGGCCATGGCTAATGCCCCGTTCTTTTCGTGATAACCAGGCCAAATGGTTTCCGGACGGCAGCTTAGCTGAGCTGCCCGATATTGATGGGGCACCAGAGAACTTCCCTATTTTAGGTTGGGAAGTTGAACCTGGTGATGTTGTTTGCTTTCATATGCTCACTCTTCATGCCGCCGGCCCAGTCGATGGCGATCGCCGCAGAAGAGTTTTCTCTGCTCGATTTTTAGGCGATGATGTGGTGCACGCCCCACGGCCATGGGTGACATCCCCTGAATTTCCTGGTTTGCAAGAACAGTTGCCTGCTGGAGCCAGCATGGACCATCCTCTCTTCCCCTTGCTCTGGCAGCGATGACTATTTGATTGCCGTAAGCACGACTGTCATATCGGCTTTATTCATATGAAATTGATTCTTCTTCCAAAGAGGTCCAAAGATGCGGTCTTCGTTTTGTGAATATGAGTCGGCTGTCAGTCTTACTTTTACCTTCTTGCCAGTGGTACTAACCCTAATGGCATAGTCACCCAGGGGAATTTGAGTGAAAGTGACCCTTGCTTTACCGTCTTCTGTGTTTATCGATTGTTGGCGATAAGGATTAGTTTTTTGACTTGATTTGAACAAGGCGATATCTAAGGTAGAGCTGTTGAAGCCTTGGGCGTCAATAATTAGAGTACCTTCTATTGTACTTTCTCGCGTACTTTCTGGCCCGTTGCTTTTTGCCGCCTGAATTTCTTGAGCCTGGCAGCCGATATTTTGCGGTGCCATTATGGATGCTAAAGATATTAATGATACTGAGAGTGATACTGCTAGTT
The DNA here is from genome assembly GCA_943367505.1 of Flavobacterium psychrophilum. GTDB lineage: Bacteria > Cyanobacteriota > Vampirovibrionia > Obscuribacterales > Obscuribacteraceae. Next base: position 5,245 of record CALRJJ020000303.1, read on the forward strand.
TTGACATCTTCATCTATATATTGACTCTATTGAACCATGACATTATCCAGGATCTGATAAAAAAACAACGAAAATAGATTCTATCCTCTTGATTAGCTGGGCTAACAGCCACACCGTTATGTTCTTGAAAGCCAAGTGGTGGCTGACCCTGTCGGTGGTGCCCTTGGGCCATGCTATATATTATTTCCAGAGGGGCTTCCCGCTCACTGCCGCAATTTATTGCCGTAAGGGTCGAACCCTCGCCAAATAATAAAAATGCATACTGTTAATACTAGAAAGAACTATCGTGTTGAAGAAAGTTGTTGGCTGGAGTCTTGTATTCGCCATGCTTGTTTTAGCTACTGCAAGTGTCAATGTAGAACCTGACGATAGCGATTTAATTGCTAATTCGCATCAGTCAAGCTACTAGTATGGTCTAATTGTAAGGCTTTGCCTTTTCTGAGGCTATTATCCTGAAAGAATTAGATGTTCGCAGACTGCTTTATCGCACCGAGATTAAAAAGGTGCTGGGTGAGAACCCTAACAGTCGTGTCGTCGACGAGCTTGAGTTGTTGCGCGGTGTGGTGCGTGTTGATGTTGCTGTTATTAGTGACACATTGCACGGCTATGAAATAAAGTCAGCTTCGGACAATTTGATTCGCTTGCCCAATCAGCAGGAGCACTATCGCAAAGTTTTTGAGAAGATGACTTTGGTTGCTGACGAGAAGCATGTGGAACATGCAGTAAAGATTGTTCCAGACTGCTGGGGGCTGATATCGGTCGGCATGAAAGACGGCAAGCCATTTGCCAATGAAATCTGGCCAGCACGTCGAAGTTATGAGCTTGATCCTTTAGCCATGGCACAGCTTCTTTGGCGGGAAGAAGCACTTGAGCTAATGCAATACTTTGATTTGAACTATGGCTACGCCAGCAAACCTCGTAAGGTTCTCTGGCAGGTTCTAGCTAATAATTTGACGGTAGAACAGCTAAAGGCTTTTGTCTGCTTTAAGTTGAAGACCCGGAAGGGCTGGAAGAAAAAGAAACGCTGTCGCATCGTCATTAAGTGATTCGTTTCTTTGCTTTTTGTGCTTTTCTTCTCTTCTTTTTCATAGTGCAGAGACCAACTCTCGTT
>CALRJJ020000304.1:0-6326 GCA_943367505.1 Flavobacterium psychrophilum
TCGAAGCCGGTGCCAATGATTTCATTCTCACCCCCTTGGCCCCCCTCGAACTACTGGCCAAGATCAAGCTTCACCTAGGCCTGCCTGCCACAAATCAACAGCTGGCTTTCTAAGCAAGCCAGGTGCTACAGCAGAACTTGTAATATAGCAGCAACAAAATGGAACTAATTAACAGGTAGTCAGTCTACTGCCACTATCTGATAGTCTTTGCAATGCCATAAATCAAAAGGAACACCCATGCCTCAGAAGAATTCTGCTTTACCTTTTTTGCTTTCCCTTCTTACTCTTTCCAGTCTTTCCACGCTTGCACTGGGCCAGCCCGCTTCAGCCGCACCAAGGGTGACTACTACCACCAGAACCACAAGTACCACCGTAAGGAAGAGAGTACCGGTCTGGGCTGCCAAACTAAAAGTGCCATATCGCTCCTGGTTGCCTCTTAACCAACCCAAAGAAGTATTGCTTTGTGTTCATGGCTTAGGCTTCAGCAGCGCCTCCTTCGCAGATTTTGGCAGAAGCATGGCTGGTCGTGGCTTTGCTGTCTACGCTGTAGATGTACGTGGATTCGGCCAATGGGCCAAGCGTAAGGGTCAAGATACTGTAGATTTTGAAGCCTGCTTGCTAGACATAGAGCAAGCTCTGAAATCATTGCGCAAAGCTTATCCTGGCGTGCCTGTATTCATGGTGGGAGAATCAATGGGTGGAGCCATTGCCATGGCAGCCACTGCTCGCCATCCAGAACTAGTTGATGGTCTAGTTTCATCAGTACCATCAAGCGACCGCTACTACAAAGTTGGTGGCGAGATCGTCGTTGGTGCTCACTACCTAGAAGATCCAGACAAAAAAATTGACCCTGAAATCATTGATAAAATCAGCACAGACGAGAGAACGCGAGCTCAAATGGAGAACAACTCCATGAACCGTCTGAAATTGTCGCCGAAAGAATTGAAGCAGTTCGAGACTTTCATGAAAAGTAATTTCGACAACGCTCATCTCATTGAAAAGCCACCAGTATTGATGCTCGCCGGCTTTAAAGACAAGCTCGTCAAGCCAGAAGGCACCATCGAACTCTTCAATGCCCTGTCCACTCAAGACAAACTCTTGATGATTATCGGTGATAGCGAACACCTCTTGCTCGAAGAAAATCAATTGACCAGTCAACTAGCACAGATGCTCAACGTCTGGATCACAGACGAAGGCAGAACATACAGAAGCAATCGGCACTAAGTGCCATGAAACTTAGTTAGGACGAATGCTAATTCGGAAAGGCGCAGCGGGCAAATTCTCAACATTGAAGAGAGTAGCCTTAGCTGCGTCTTTCCAGTCGTAGCGAACCTCAATGGGATTAACAATCTGAGGGCTGCTAACCAGCAGATCATGATCAACAATTTTCACTTCGGCCGGGAATATTCGCCCTTTGGTATCAATCATTTCAAAACCAGTAGGCTGACCAACTTTAAGCCGCAGAGCTAAGCCATCTTTAGCATTGCTAAAATGCACCTTAATAGCCGAGCCTTGACTGTCATAGCCTTCATAGAGCGGGCCAAAAGCAGTCTTCTTTCCTTCAAACAGCTTAGTGACAATGGCCTGACTAAGGCGACCAGGCAATCCATCTAACTGATTCAAGCTATGGTGCTTGGTGTAATCAGTAGTTACGATCATAGAAGTAGATCCAACCGCTAGAGCTGAGGATTGCGCGTCGCGCATATTCACCCAAGAATTTTCAACACCAATACAGGCTGCTAATGTATTTATGTCAAAGGTATTGGAAGCAACAGCGCTACTCGGTAGCTGCACAAAGAAAAATGGAATATCTGGTTCTTGTGCCCAGCGAACACGCCAATCGCGAATCAGCATCGGCAATAATTTGCGATAGCTAACAGCTTGCCCCAAATCATGTAGGCCTTGATACCAAACAACGGCTTTGAGAGCATAACCGACCAGGGGCGCCACCATGCCATTGTAAGCGACACAGGGTTTAGAAACGCTGCTCAATGTCGGCTTGCCATCAGGGGTGGTGGCAGCCTCCGCTGCTTTAAGACTGGGATCTAAAATCGGCCGAAAGACCGACATCTGCATTAAGCGATCTTTTGAAATCCATGATGCAATCGGAGTTTCCGGATAAGAACAATCGATGATACCAACTGGCACTTTTAAATTAGCTTCTAGGTTACGGCCAAGATTGTAAGCAAGAGCAGAGCACTCAGCCAATGTAGCCTTATCGCCACCACTACTATTATTGTTATTGCCAGAGCTGACCTTCCAGCTCCCTGTAAGCACAGCAGAAGGATTGGCACTGACCTTCTTGGGCACAAGGAAAAAACGCAACTTATTGCTACTAGTATTGCTAGAGTTGCCCGCGCTGCCTAGGGCATAATCAGAGGGAGGAAGACTCTTCAATGAGTCGAGCAACTCACTCTGTCCAGCACAAAGAAAGACTTCGCCCACTTGCACATCTTTAAAGACCACAAGATTCTCGCCCTGCACCTTCAGTTCACGGGTCGGTCCTAGCTCGGCCTCTTCCAGCACCACATGCCAATTACCACTCTTACTGGCGACACAACTGGCGTGTTGATTACCAAAACTAACTTGCACCTTTTCTGCCGGCTTTGCCGTACCCCAGACTTTAATGGGCACATCTTGCTGCAAGACCATATGGTCAGAAAATATTCCAGGCAACTTCACGGCCGCAAAAGCAGGCTGACTGAGAAATGAGAGCAGGACAATTAACAGGACTTTTCTCAAAAACAATTTCTTACCGATGGCCGGGAGTTAAGTATCACAAGTATTTCAAGAGTTCAAAGTATCAGATAGCTTTAGCCCCAGGTGTGAAAATTGTCTCACTAGCAACAGGTAGCCAGAACGGTTGAAAAGAAGCAGGTAGTGCTTTGAATTCGCCCTCTGGTCGAACCCTGATTTAGCTAACAATGTAAACTGGCAGAAGATTATAGAAGAATCCGCTCAGCTCCTGACAATCTATATATGAACAATTTTTCGCGAGAACTTGCCAAATTTCTTTTGGCTCTAGCCCTGTTAGGCCTAGAGCTAGGGCACGTTCATGCAGTTGCCGCCGAGAGCCCCCAAATAGTCATGTCAGCCAGCGAAATAGCCTCAATTAACAAGCTCAGAGCTCTAAAAAAAGCCGACAAATTCAAAGAAATTGCCATTGCCTTAAAAGCCATAAAGCCCAATGGTCATAGCCTCAATTACTGCCTGGAAGTGCCCCGGGCCGTCACCAGCAGTGCCCACAACATTCAGGCAATCGTAGATTTTCTCACCATGGCCATTGCCATCTATCCCCAGAGTGACCAACTCTATTTAACTCGCGCTGAAACCTGGCTTGAAGTAGATGAAAGCGAACTGGCAGAGCCCGACATCCGACGGGCCATAGAATTAAACCCACGCTCGTGGAAAGCCCATTCCGAGTTAGGTGAGTTCTTGCGCAATCAGCAAAAGTACAATGCGGCTCTGGCTGAGGTAGAAAAAGCCATAGGTTGTGGCGGCCCCAAAGACAAACTTTATGACCAGAAAGCTGAACTCCACATACAAATGTTTCAGCTAAAGCTGGCTGAACAAGCTTTTAGAGAAGCAATCAAGAACTCTAAACCTTCAGAAGCTTGGCTGTCACGTCAGCACCTGGCGCGCATGCTCTGTAGTAGCAAACGCTTTAATGAAGCCCTGGCGGAATACAAGTCATTAGCTGGAGTAAACCCCAGCCCCGAACTTAAAGTCAATATCGCCACCTGCTTAGTTGGTTTAGGAAAGTACAAAGAAGCGCTCAACTTTCTCACTGGCAATTTTCCTGAAGAGTTTAGTCTGCCCAGTCATAGACTGAAGAAGCAGTGTTTTGTTGCCCTCAATGATTCAGCTCGAGCCAAACAAGAAGATCAGATTATTGCCAAGCTCAGTGCCGACTTCTAACATTTTTGCTATAGTGAGACCATGAAAAAGCGCCTGATATTTATTGGATTAATCGGTGCGGCAGTAGCCGCTGGAATTGCTCAAAATGAAGCTGTTTCCAAAGTCGAGCAACCGAAATATGACGTCATTGAAAATTATGGCGCCATCGAAATTAGACAATACGACCCCACAGTCGTGGCCGAAGTAGAAATCGCAGGAGACCAGAAAGAAGCTCTAGAAACTGGTTTTCGTGTGCTGGCTGGCTATATTTTCGGTAAGAATCAATCCAATCAAACTTACAGCACGCAAAAAATTGCCATGACAGCGCCAGTGTCACAGCAAAAGAGCGAAAAAATCCCTATGACTGCCCCAGTTACGGCTGAGGCTCATGGCAGTATCTGGAAGATTCGTTTTACCATGCCTTCACAGTACAGCCTGGCCACCTTGCCCCAGCCTAAGGATGAGCGCATCCACCTGATGGAAGTAGCTGGCGAAAAAGTGGCAGCTATCCGCTTTTCTGGTCTAGCCAGCCAAAAAGACATGGAAAAGAAAGCCGAAGAGCTAGAAACGTTTTTGATCAAGAACAATAAAAAGAGCCTTGGCGAACCAGTCCACGCCTACTACAATCCGCCTTGGACCTTGCCATTTATGCGCCGCAACGAAGTGTTAATCAAGCTTTCCACCTAATATTTTCGCCTGCCAAAAGTTAGACAGAATTTGGCCCTAATGTAGTTGCCAAGGAACTCCCCCCGTTCCTGACACCCACCAGGGATTCTGAAAAACATTTGGAGGTTCGTTATGGGCAGTGATTCAACAAACAGACTTGTTGCAAATGATTGTTTCGAAAGCCGTCACTCAAGAGCAGAGCAATGTGACTTAGTCTCACAAACTTACTCTTTTGCTAACCCTTGTGAAAATCAATTTGGTCGGCGCATTCTCCCCGAAGTCTATCCGAGCTTCGAGCCACAAAGAATGCTCAATAGAAATGGCAGCGAAATCTCCTTCGACGAATTCGATCGAGTGACAGCCATGAGAGATGCAGCCAACCGCAACTTCGAATTTAAATACGATCGCAAAAGCGGAGAACTAAACCAAGTCAAAAATGAATATGGCACCTGGCACAGACACAAGCACACTGACGAATGGAGATCTGACAATGGTGGCAAATGGCGCGGCGAGATCGAAGTCAATGCCCGCGGCTATTCATATACCAATTATGACCCCAATCAGGGCCACGGCGATCGCACAGTCTACCGACCAGACGGTAGCAAAGCTGTTGAATATTTAGGACCAAATCGTGAAGTCGTCTCCCGCCATAGAGAAGATAGAAATGGCAATATCGCCGACGAAGACTTTCGCCAGGGCAAAATCAAATATATTATGAATAACGGACGCCGAGCCGATCGTGACCTCAACGACAACTCAGTAATTGTATTTGACCGCGACGGCAACTTGACGGCCATGAGAGATGCTGGCGGCAAAAAGTTCAACTTCTCAGACTTTGACGATCGTGGCCGCCCTCAATCGCTAATAGACGAACGAGGCAACTGGACTCGTCATGGCCAAGATCGCTGGATCAACAATGCCACAGGCAAAAGCTGGCTTGGTGAAGTAGAGATTGATAAAAATGGAGTCTATTCTTATACCGAAAATGGCCGCAAAGTGACTCACAGTCGAGATGGAAAAACCATAATTAATGACCGCGGCATCATCACTACTGTTGATAAAGACGGCAGCAAAATCGATAGTTTTGTCGATGGCGATAGAGTTCAAGATGGTGCCAAAGCAGCAATTCAATTTAAGGTGGTCAAAGGCGAAACAAAAATGGGCGTCTTAAATACATTTGGTGCTGAAGCCGAAATTGTGCACGGTAAAGACGAAACCCATGCAGTAATACATAGCAAGCCAGACAGCGCTGTAAGAGCCATGCAAGAAGGGCGAGTTGTCTATAGCTTCAACCACAACGATAGGAACAATCGCGCCGGCAACGCCGACATTATGCTAGCACCAGCAGAAGTGGCGATGCTCGACCGCTACAGACGAAGCAACCCCGATCAAGATATTGTCGTGATGGCCTGCTATGACAAGCAAGCCCACGGCACCAGATATCAAATCTACGGCGGCCTGGATTTGGCTAGCACCAAAACCGGTGACACCATAAAAGCAGGTGAGATCATCGGTCGTGCTGGCGACCAGGGCTATACCTATGCCGCTCGCAGACAAAGACTGACTGGTAAATCAGTAGACTTGATGATTCAAGGGCAGCGCTAGCAAATTTACACGTAGACAGCAAATCAATATTTAGACAGCAAGCAGCAATTATTCAGTTTTTCACGACGGGGCAGATATTGCGAGCGTTATAAACAGTTATAGCGCTCGCGATCATCTGAATTATTCTTATCAAAATAAACAAAGAGTCGGTAACCATG
>CALRJJ020000305.1:0-6311 GCA_943367505.1 Flavobacterium psychrophilum
TTTGGCAGAGAAGCAGACGGTAAAAATCGCATTGAAGCTCAGATGATTCTCAATCACAAAGATGCCATCGAATTTCTAGTGAGCGCAGCTGAAGAGATCAGCTTTAACAATTACACCCTTAAGAACTTGCATGGGCTGCTAGCAAACAATCTGCTGTCTAACCCCAAAGCCGAAGGCCGTCTAAGAACCATTGAGGTGGCCATCCATGGATCAACTTTTCAGCCGCTTGCCACGCCACAACTAATCGAAGAATGCTTCGAGCAAATCTTGAGCACCGCGCGAGAAATCAAAGACCCTTTTGAACAGTCCTTCTTCGCGATGGTTCACCTACCGTACCTGCAACCCTTCGACGACGTAAACAAGCGTGTCTCACGAGTTGCTGCCAACATCCCATTGATACGAGCGAATCTTATTCCTCTCACTTTTTTAGATGTACCGAAGGATCTTTACACCCAGGCGATTCTAGGTGTTTATGAACTGAACCGCATCGAACTGCTCCGTGATGTTTATCTCTGGGCTTATCAACGTTCAGCAGAGCGCTATGCAGCGGCACAGCATTCAATAGGTGAGCCTGATCCATTTCGTCTCAAGCACAAAGAAACGCTACGCGATGCCATAGGTACATTCGTGCGAGGGAAACACACCAGGCAAGAAGCACTTAAATTCTTAGATGAATGGTGCGCAGAAAATCTCCCCTTGAGCGAACGGGCAGAATTCGTTGACGTCGCAGAAGCCGAGCTTCTGGCCCTGCACGAGGGTAATTTTGCTCGATACAGAATAAGACCTTCTGAATACGAAGCCTGGCAGAAAGTTTGGAACCATGGTCGGCTGTAGCGAACAAAAACGGATTTGCTCAATAGTGATCAAATTCTTCCATATTCAAAAACGCTCAAGGCCCTAAAGGCCCTGCACACAATCATATACATTCAAAACTACCAAACTCAAACTTCGGATTGTGAGTTCGCCACAACTCTCTACCTCCATACAAAACTGCTGGTTGGGTGCCGCGATACTCCCAAGATGCTCTCGACCAGATGCCAGCTCTTTCGACAGACAGCTCCAGCAAAGCATAATCTTTGCCATGCAACCGACCAAGATATCTGCGCAGCAGGAGTGTCGACATTTTGTCGGTGCGAAAGGAATTTGAGAAGACTCCTTTGTCGTCAAGGCTACCTGTGCGCTTTGCTCCGGCCATCACGGCAACTTTGTGATCAAGGCTCTGCAGTGTGAGCACAACAAAAGCCATCAGTAGCTCTGTCGTATCCACTGCATCACCATCGGTATCATTGTCTTTTCTATAAATCGCCAGGGCCAAGTCAGACTGAAGTAGCTGTTCCTCGCCTTTCCTGCATGACAGTTTTATCGGCGAACAGATCCAGCCTGCTTCGTGGGCGGCACAGATCGTTTGCACTGTGGCAGCAATTGATTGCTCTCTGTCGCCATTGGCTGTAGCCGTCACCAATACAGCAAAAGGCTGCTGATGCGTCACTAGCCCATTGATTCTAGATAAGCCATCAGGCACACAGTCAGCAGCTGTCCATGCGGCCCTAGAGAACCAGCTATGCAGTGATTGCCGGTCTATAGTCTCTTGTGAATTCATTTACTTCCTCGCTTTAGCAAACTTATATAGCGCTGCAAGCTGAGCTATCTCAAAAGGCGCTTATTTGAAGAGTATCACGTGAGTGGCACACTAGCAAGGTTACCTACTTTTCAAATACCATGAGATTTTAAGGTAAGATCGTTGAGAGATTTTCTTCATGGCAAAGGTTCTTATTGCCAACACCGCAAATACGCTAAAAGTTGCAACCCTCCGACGACGGCCCAAGCTCAAATGGAAATTCTAAACTCCCTTAGAAAACTTTTTAAAGCAAAAGAACCTGGAAAACGCCCGGAGAATAAAGCTGTGCAGAAATATTCCCAATTTGTTTTCGCAACGATTGCAGAACCGCTTACTCCAGATGAGCGAAACAAAAGATATGCAGATCCGCTTGCTGCATATTTAGAAGAACAAGAAATTGGCGTCGTAACTGGCGGAGGCACAACGCTTGGAGACAGAGCGCATCCTGACGAGAAAGACATAATAAATGCCGGAATCGATATCGAATTAGCAAATCTAGATGAAGCACTTGCACTAGCCAAAAGCAAACTAATTGAACTGGGTGCACCCTTCGGGTCGAATATTCAATACGAAATTCATGAAGGCAAATTCCTTACAGAACCAATTGGTGAGTTAGAGCTGTTGTATGTCTTTGTCGATAACCTGAACCTCAGTAATGAGATATACGAGAACACAGACACTCAAAGTCTATACACGGCCTTTGACACAGCACTTGCAGGAAGCACCATTGGCGAAGCGAGAGGATCTTGCATCTGGAAATCAGAAACCCTGATTTACTTCGCAGGAAAGAGTGCCGCTGAAATCTTTGAGAAGATTGAACCTTTGCGCACTAACTTTCCTATACTTCAAAATGCTCGAATAGTTTTTCAAAGAAAAGACAAAGAGAAGCAGCCAAAAGAACTCAGAATTCCCTTTAACCCTGATGGAAGCTGATGATGGGCACAAAACCCTCTCACAAAAGTCCTCCTTTGAACACTTTTAAGTATGCAAGTCGCGCAATTTCAGGTAAGATGCCAACAGTCAATCGGAAGTTATGCCCTATGCGTAAGAAATAACAGAAAAACAGGCGTGTTCGTCACGTCGCCGAGTTCAAGATTTTTGTCAGCCCGAGCGCAAAAGTCGTCGACTCTAATTATGCTGCTATTGACTGTGCTGAGCTCAGAAAACTTCTGAACCTTTGCTTGCGCATATCATTTGCACACAAATATAGATAGCTGACGGGAAGTAGTCCCAGTGCAGATATCGTTGTTCGTCTGATAGCCAGATTTCTGATAGTTAGATTTCTGATAGCCAGGTTTCCAACGACTCACTGGCAAATTTTCTCGCGCATTTTTCGATAACGAAAACCGATTAAAACCATACACCAAGAGAAACACCATGAACGAACTACTGACCAAAACAGTGTTGGCCCTTCTTTCGAATAGGCCCAAACCAATTTTCGACGTTCTGAAAAATTACTTCGGGCGCAACCCTCGCAAGCATGCCATCGTGCAGGCTCAGTACGACTGCTCACGGCAGACTTGCGTCAATCGCGCCCTCAATTACATCGTTAACCGCAGGCCCAGACAAGGCTCTATTGTTGGTATCGCATCCACCGATGACGAATTGAGTTTCAGCGATATCATAAATCCAGATTATTTAGTGCAACACACTGTCGGACCCATACAATACAAAGACGTAGTACTCAGCGATGGCACAAAATTGAGTTGTCCAGAAAAGGCATTGTACCTAATCAACGATGGCACCAACAAATTTGCGGTCTGCCTCCACCAACCATCTTTTGAAGACTACATCGTGCTAGAGGTTATGACAAAAGATAAACGCGCGGCGCAAAACTTCTTGCATCGGGTTGCCTTTGAGGCAGACCGTCAGAGCATCTTCAAAGGTCAAGTCGTTACGCTAAAAGAAGGCAAGGGAAGAGAAGTTGGTTTCCAATTTCATCACATGCCCAAGATTGCGCGCGAGCAGTTGATACTGCAGCCTGAAGTTATTGAAGAAATCGAACGACACACCGCTGGATTCTCCAAACACAAAGAGCTTTTGGTTTCGCGTGGCCGCCACCTAAAGCGCGGGCTGCTGCTTTATGGGCCACCAGGCACAGGCAAGTCGCTAACTATCATGCATCTGTTGACCGCTATGCCCGGGCGAACAACCATTTTGCTCACCGGCAATAACGTAAAGCACCTAGAAGATGCTTGCGAACTAGCTCGCGGGCTGCAGCCATCGACGGTCATCATCGACGATGTCGATCTGGTGGCACAAGACCGCACCGCCAAGAACTCCAACCCTTTGCTGTTTGAACTCATGAATCAAATGGATGGCCTGGCAGATGACGCTGATGTGCTATTTCCTCTCACGACAAACAAGCCGGAGATACTCGAGCCCGCTTTGTCATCAAGGCCAGGGCGAATCGATCTGGCGGTTCTGATACCACTGCCAGATAAAGAGTGTCGCAGGCGCTTGTTTGAGCTGTATTCAAAAGGATTGCCGCTCGCTGTTGCCGACATGAACAAGTTCATTGAAGGCACCGAGGGTGTCAGCGCTGCATACATACGTGAGCTGTTCAGGAAAGCCACATTATTTGCCGCAGAAGAGGGAGAGGAGGTTAGCATTAGCGACCGACACATTGAGGCGGCAGCGAGACTATTGTCGAGCACTGATCAGATGACAGACAAACTGTTGGGGGGCAATATGAAAGCGGCGGAAGCTTAGGCTAGCAATGCCAATTTGGGCCGGAAGTTAATCGTGCAACTCATCCAGCGCCTCATGATGAGCCGGATATGCGTCCACGCCAGATTCCCTCCGCAGTGCGTAGAGAATTGCTCAAAGCCTGGGAAGGTCAAATTTTCCTTTGTAATAACGTTTTTGCTCACTATCTTTTGGAAAAACCGTTGAGTCCTTATTGATTCCCCGATTCTGCTGCTCAAAGGGCGACGAATCTTTAGGTGGATTTCCCAAGCGCATCTGAATGTCTCGCCATGCAAGTGGTATTTCTTGCAAAAACGGACTTCCTCTCTTAACGCCGTAAGCCCTATATTTGCCGGGTTTGACCTTTCCTTTTTCAGCAATAAATTGAGCAAATGATTTTACCCAATCGTCGAATGCGGTCATAAATGGTTTTTGGTCGAATACATCTTCTGCTTGATTGTCGCAGTAGGGCTGATTTACGCCGCTATCTTGGTACTGCCAAAGATGATCGGGCACTTCGACACCGCTATATCTGCATTGCCAAACGATTGGAGCATAGCTATCGCGCATGTTTTCGAATGGCTCATTTGCTGGATTGAAATAGTCTTTATGCTGCAATAGCTTTGGTCTGCCAGCTTCATCCATTTCAGTTCCACCTTGATCGCCGTAGCAGAAAAAAGCAGCAGTTCTTCCTTCCAAATGATTTTGCGACAGCTCTTTCCACTCTGGCGCCGTTTCCAGTTTCATGGCCAGCTCAGGGTTTTTATGCTTGATTAACTCTTCACTTGGATTGCCACCACTCATGCAAACCAATCTGTCAAACAGTGTCTTAATGTTGGTCGTTGGTCCATACCAGTTCACCGGCGCAATTATTGCCCAGGCATCGGCAAGATCGAACCGAGAATACAAGTCGAGATTCCACATCAGGTCTGGCTCCGCCTTATCTCCAGGTCGATAGCAGTTGCATGGCCAAACACACAGTGCCATGGAGGTCGACACGCATGCATTGCAGCTTTGTATGCGCTCGCGTCCGTAGACGTTGCCGAGATCCTCCAAATCGATTTCCCATTCTTGCGGCAATAGCTCAGTCATTCGCAGCATCAAAGCTCGTGACTTCGAATCAACACCAGGGCAGTTATACTGACGGCGACCAGAGCCAGAAAGAAGCAAAACGCGAAAAGGTCTTTGCTCCGGAGGTAATCTCCCATTTTCATCGTTTGGTTTCACGGTTTTAAACCTTGCCTCGTTGCGCCGCTAACTGACTTGGATGCCTTGAAAACGACCAGGTTGGTCTCTGACGTTTGAAGGGCAATGCGATCATATCTAACAACGTCACTTCGTTGTTTTGTCTGTATGCGGGGACGCCTATGGTGGTTTCGACTTGCGACTCAGCGGCGCGGTAAGTGCCGTGCAGCTTGTCCCAAATTGTCAGTCCACTCGACCAATTGGAATCGGTTTCGTCCTCAATAATCGAATGATGAATACCGTGCAGGCGCGGTGTAACAACAAACCAATTGACTAACCTTTCAAAACTTCTTGATAATTTTATGTTGGAGTGATGAAACAAAATGCTTGCTAATAGGCAATTTTGCCAGATTAACAAAGCTCTCGGATTTACGCCTAGAAACCTTATTTGAGACAATCTCCAGAGTACGGAAATTGCCAATTCGCCGAAATGAAAACGTAAGGCGGTCGAAGCATCGAGATCAAGATCGATATGATGAACAACATGGAAGCGCCATAAGAGTGGGATCTTATGACTTAAGAAATGCCAGATATAAAGAGTGTAGTCAAGCAGAACAACTGAGCAGATAGTTTTCATCGTTTCTGGCATTTTCAATTGATTCACCAGACCAAGCTTGCGTTTTTCTGTTAATCGGCTTGCTTGATTAGCCAAGGGCGTTTCTAGTAATTGAATCACAACTGCTCCGCATGCAGCAATCAATCCGTTTCGAACGAGACGTTCTCCTTTCTTTTCAGTCGGGACCCGCAGCGGCCGCGTGTG
>CALRJJ020000306.1:0-6311 GCA_943367505.1 Flavobacterium psychrophilum
CGCAAATACCGGAACGACTGCGAATACTGGAACCGGCGCAAATACCGGAACGACTGCGAATACTGGAACCGGCGCAAATACCGGAACGACTGCGAATACTGGAACCGGCGCAAATACCGGAACGGCTGCGAATACTGGAACTGGCTCAAATACCGGAACGACTGCGAATACTGGAACCGGCAATTTGTCTCAACAGGCTGCTGGCACTGGGGCGAGTTCCGGTCCTTCTGGGGCCTCTAACTCTGGAACTGGCACGAATCCAGCGACGCACGCGACTGCTGGAACCGGAGCAAATACTTCTACGACTGCAAATGCCGGAACCGGAACCCCTTCTCAGCAAGCAACTGGCAGCAGCAATACAACAGGTGTCGTTGGCACCGGAACCAATGTCGGAGCCGGATCCAGCAGTAACACAGCTTCCACCTCTACATCTGGAACGGCTACCGGATCCGCTGCTGCTTCATCTGCTGACCCAGGTGCTAGTTCTGGAAACGCTTCCGGTGCATCAACTACTGTTAGTCCTTCATCAACCGCTGCTTCTGGACAGACGAACTCTGCCACTCCTGCCACGGGTGCGGTTAACAACGCGGCAAGCGATCCCAATAGTCCAGCGGTTCCTACAGTCAACTCTGGCGCTGCATCCGCTGCCAACACTACGACCTCCGGAAGTAATGACACCACAGGCAATGCTTCCCTTGCACAGCCCGGCACCGCGCCTACTGGTAATGCTATTCCTGGTAATGCTACTCCCGCAGAACCAGTAAGCGCTATACCTGCAGCCACAGTTGGCAATGCTGCCAATTCTCCAGCTCCGCAAACAAATGCTGATGATACCAAAGTCGTCGTCAAGCCTGTCGATATTTCCTTTGATGTCATCGCTGGCTCAGTTGCTCTGAGTCCAATTGTTTCAACTTATGGCACAACTTCAAGTGAATCCCAGACCAGATCCGAAGATACGCGACGTGAGGAAGAGGCAAGGCGTGAAGAAGAAGAAGGACGGCGCCAGCAAGAGATTTCAAGACAAGAAGAGATCGCTCGTCAAGACGATGTTCGTCGATTGCTTGATGAGTCAAGAAATCAAATTGAAGCTCAGCGCGCCCAGCTTGATGCTATCCGCCGGCAAGAAGAGCAGAGGGTAATAGAAATCAAACTTGCGGCAGAGCAAGCCGCTCAGCTTCAGGTTCAGTCTACAGCTGAAGCCAATCGTGAGTACCCTCAGCCAAGTTACGATGAGTTTGTAGGCACTACTCAGAATCCGCTAGTTGTCTTTACTGTGCCCACCGGTCAGGCTTCTCCAGTTGCTGAGAGTTCAAATGGCATCCATGTTGCTATCGGCACTAACAGTCCTGAAGATAGATCCGTTAATGTCTCGACTGACCAATCCTCTGACAATTACATAGTGGTTGGTAAGACTACACCAGTCGAGATCGGCTCAATCGTTCATAATTTGCCAGTTGTGGAGACTGTTCCTGGCGAAAAATATAGTCAACCAACTATTAAGAGCGATACTCCAAGTGAGGCCATTACTCCTTCTCGCGACTATAGTGAGTCGAGCGCGCAGAACATTTCCAATCTGACTGGCGCCCAGAATATTGATTCGCTCACAATTAGTGGCAAGGGTGATGTTGCGTCCTCGAAGTCCGATTTCGAAACAATAGATTCGAAGACCAATGTGCCAGTTAGTGGCATTACCGATTGGCTTAGCGATGCGACTTCTAAGTATGGCTATTCAAGCAACTCAAGCGCTACTGCTGCTACTAATTCTGCACATTCTAATCAGTCAAGTGTGCCGAGACAGAGCGATTTCTCCGCGCCAAGTCGTGCCGCTGATGCTAATGCACTGGGTGATTCGCTAAGTGGCAGCTCTGGAGCTCGAGGTCTACAGTCTGGTTTGGCTGCAACACCAGAGACTGGCGCTTCAGGTCTCTCAGTGAGCGGAGCCGAGCCATACACTTTGGGGCTTGGTATGAATGGAACTGTTGATCCTAATGCAGTGAATCTTGGTGTGAATGGAACTGTTGACCCTAATGCTGTGAATCTTGGTGTGAATGGAACCACTGATCCTGGAAGTGTAGATCCCAACGCTGCAAATCTCGGTGTTAGTGGAATATTCGATCCCAATGCTATAAACCCTGTTAGCACCAACTCCGGCTCCCTGACCGATGGTCTTATCGGCGTCGATGGACAGCCAGTTTCTAATGCATCAAATTCTCAAGTAGACAATCAAGCTAGTTCCGGGTCTACTCAGGTGCCGGATTGGCTTGAACAGGCAACTCAAAATCTTGGCCTCTCTTCTATTGAAGTGAAAGCCAATAATCCTGACAATTCAGTGCTAGAGCCAGAGGGCGAGAGACGGCAAATTATTTCTTCCGATTCTGGCATTGTATCGCCCGCATCTATCCCTGATACAGACAGTGCTTATCAATCAGATAGAGTTGATTCTGGTGTCTACAGCAATCCGATTGTTGGTGGCGATTCAAGTGCACTAAACAACTCCGATTATGGAACGATTAGCAATATCAATGCCGATGGAAGCGGTATTGCTGGAAGCGATTATGGAATACTCGCTGCCGATCAGCAGAATGCCGCTGAGCAAGAACGCGTCCAACGTATCATGGATGAACAAGCTAGAAATGAGCGTGAAGCCGAACAGGAGCGCCTCACTCGTTTAGATGACGAGACAGCTCGAAGAGAAGCTGAATTGCGGCTTAGCCAAGATGAGCTTGAGAAAGTTAGACGCAGAGAAGAAGATGAAAATCGCCGTAAGAAAGAAGGCGAAGAGAGAGCTGATAAGACTGAAGAGAAACGTCATTCCGACGAGATTCTTACAGTCATTGCTATAAGGCAGCAAGCCGAGGCTGAAGCGAAGGCGGCAGCTCAGCGATTGGCTGAAGAGCGTAAACTCGCGCAGGAGCTTATTCGCCAAGACAATCTTCAAGAGAAGTATGTTGTTCAGCCGAATGACACAATAATCAAGATTGCTTTGCGTAAATTCAAAGACGTTCGTCTTGTCGATCTCATCTACGAGTTGAACAAAGGCAAAATTGAAGTGCGCTGGGAAGGCGGTAAGCGAGTCTATAACGTTAAGGTTGGCACTGTATTGCTCTTGCCTAGTCCAAAACAAGTTAGAGAATGGACAGCTCGTCTCAACAATGTTGGTAGTCGCACAAGTCATCAAGGTCTTGAAGCTCGTAGCTCTGTCGCCGCGGATCAACGCAAGGCCAATATCGAGAAGGTCCTAGGTAAGATTAGAGAAGCTGTTGATGGCGGCTCTGAGAAAGTTTACTCTGTCCGTCTCGGTGATACTCTACGCTCGATTGCAATGAGACATCCAGATTTGCATGATGTTACATTGTGGCCACTGTTGGCCAAGAAGAACGGCCTGAGCACTGATACTGATAGTAAGGGAGCACCGCTGGCTGTGGTCATTCGTGGTGCAAGTATTGTTATTCCAACTCGCGAAGAAATCGAGATGTTTAGAAGCAACACTGCTGAATTAAAGCCTGTTGCTCGTGAACCCCAAACCTATGTTGGCAGCTATGGCGCACTCTTCAACGTTGCCACCAAACCATGTGGTGGCTGCAGGCGCTTGATTAGCGAGAATGCCAATCTTTGCCCTGCTTGCGGATTTGTATTTGGGCTGCAAGAAGAACCTTCTATTGAATCTCAAGCAACCACATTCAGTATGCCAAATGGTGATACCACTTTGTCACTACCTGAGCATACAGTCGTTGTCAAAAACTATGAAGAGCAGACTACTGTTGTTGATTTCGAGCAAACCACTTTGTCACTCCCTGAGCAAAGTAGAAGCAATGATTCAGCTTCTGCTAAGAATGACACCGTCCATACAGGTAATAAAGGCAATGCAGGCAAGAGCACTGGCAGCAACAGCAACAGTCGAGCAATAGATAGTTATATAGCTGGTGGTCAGAGCAGTCCAGTCAGTGCTAAATCGGGCTCGGCTAATACTGGTTCAGGAACGGGCAATACTGGTTCTGGTGTATCTTCCAATCTCGCTCATCGCAGCTTAGATGAGAGAGAGAATGCTGCTGAACTAAGCCGCACTATTGAGACTTTGAATGATAATTGTCGGCTAGTTAAAACCGAAAAAGAATTTGAAGGCATGCACTTTATTTGTCAGCAGCTGCAGGTTCTAATAGATGGAGATTGGACACCTGTTCTTAGCTACGAAGTGGGCAGCGAATCGTCGGTTCGCCATGAATATCACAAGGATGGCCGCAAGAAGACAATCAAAATTGATTTGCCTAGTGGTGCCGTTGGTGAAATGGTCTCTAATGAACTAACTTCTAACTGGCTTGATTACTGCCAGCGCTATCTTGCCGGTCGCAAGCTGTCAGCTTAATTGCTAAAAGCTATTGAGTGATGTCTGTGTTTACCATGGCGTCTGGGTCTACTCGTTCATCTACTACCGAAGTGTCGTCGATGATGCAGCTCAAACCTGGAAACTGAGAAATCTCGCCATTGACTGACTTGTTGCGAAGTTTATAAACGTCGTCGGTGGTCAATCTTTCCCCTTTGTCATCGAAAATGAAGACTAGCCGCTCGTCGGCAGTTAAGACTACTGCATAGTGTTTGAGCGTGCCTTCCTTTTGTTCGCCGAAATAGTAGATGGGAAAGCCCTGGTATTTTGCCGTTGGTATTTTTTTTGCTACACCAAGCTCATCTAAGACGATGCCGCGCTCATCTACACTTACTACTATCTCTTCTTCTGGCCCTTGCTCATAGAACGGCAGCTGGGGCGGGTGGAGAATCAAATAATCTTCATTGAATTCGGCAACCGGTGCATCTCGACCAGCGGTGCAAAATATTTTACCGTCGAGACCAGCCATGGGCTCGTAAATATCGTGGATACCTAGTTCGTCTACTAGTGAAGTGTTTTCGTCAGATTTGTCTGACTGGCTTGGGCTCTGGTTAGCAGAAGATGGCAGGTTCTGGTCATCATCCTTCATCGCCGGCTTCGGCCTCGCTTTCGTTTTGGAAGTTATCCAGAGCGTTTCTTACTTTGTGCAGAAGTACCAATTGGGCGTCTGTTGATAGTTGTTGATCTTTGATCAAGTGAGCGGCGAGACAGTAGGCTAAGTCTACATCGGGCATGCCAATTAGACGCTCTGTTAGCAGGCGGCAGAACCAGGCTGCTGAGTCTGATGCAGGGGTGTCCTTGCGGTTGATAGACGAGTTGAAGTCGAACTTGATTTTGGGGTCGCGCACGACTTCCGATACTTCAAAACGATAGAGACATTTTGAGGTGCAAGGTGCGCAAGTTGGTAACGGACCCTGGTCGCGCTTGTGCAGTTCAAGGAAGTCATCGCGCCATTGGCGCAGTACTGAGATATCTAGCCTTCTGTTTACCTCGGTTGGCTGGAAGGCTGGTCTAAGCAGGTTGAGCCAACGTAAGTGCTGTTCGCGCACCTGGTCATAGAACCAATAGTTTTCTTCACCTTTGCGCTCGAAGTATCGCTCTGTCGCCTGAGTTAGAGCGCACCAGGTGATACCAGTAATGTTACCGGTTCTTGCCCGGCCGCCGATGACACGCTGAATTTCGTGGATGATCTGTGCTCTAAAGTGTACTAACTGAGTCAAATCTTTCAGAGTCGAGAGAATGTAGCGGTTGTAGACCTGTCTGAAAATCTGGTCGTCGGCTACTGGCACGGCCGTGTCTAATATCTGTGAGTCGCAGCGGTGTAGACAGAATTTGCAGCCTAAGTGACGGTCGAATGTACCGACAATGTTCAGGTGCTTCATAGCATCACGCACAATCTGGTCTGATTCTGCTGGCGTGTCTGGTGGTGGCACCATTTTTTCTTTGTCGAACATGATTTGCAGGTGATACGGCGATTCCATCTTCTCTGCGTAAACTAAGGCGCGGCCCTGACCAAGGGCTGTGACGTGTCTTTTCTGCACGTCGTCTAAGTTCATGGCGCCGCCCATCGAATCGCGGTCATCTACCGCCACAATTCTGTGCATGATCTTTAAATTGGTGTTTTTAAGGGCTTCTGGCGCAAGCTTGTTTGGAATTTGGTCGGCAATGATGAAGCCTTGACCATACGAACGAATTTCTGCAAGCATGTTGGTGAAGAATTCTACAGCCTTACCAGCTGGGTTGGCTGTATCGGCACCACCACCGGTGGGAACGTTTTTGAGAAGACGGTGAGCCTCTTCGATCAACATTACGTGTTTCAAGTGCTCGTGCGGGCCGCCAACTTCTCGATATTCGTAGAGGAATACGAAGAGCATGCCCATGAGGAATGACTTTTCGTTATCTTCAGAAACCATCTTCAGTTCGACCACTG
>CALRJJ020000307.1:0-6308 GCA_943367505.1 Flavobacterium psychrophilum
TTTGTCGCCTTTATCTATTTTGTTCTGCCGCTCAAGCAGGAACATCTCATCAGGGGCTATTCCAGAGGCGATAATGTAAATGTTGGGTTCCTCACGGGCCACTTTAATCTCGCGTTCGTGAACAACTCCGGCTTTGTCGACAACAAAAATAAAGCGTTTATCTAAAATTTCAAAAGTAGATTTTTGCGGCACAATGACCGCCTGGTTGGTCTTCTTGGGCCATAGTATTTTGCCTGTTTGCCCGTAACGCAGTAGGGCGTTTGGGTTACTAAAGCTCGCTCGAAAGGCAATATTGCCTGAGGTACTACTAAAGTCTGATTGAATGACTTCTATGGTTCCAGATTCAGGATAAATTTCTTTGTTGGCGAGTTCCAGTTGGACGTTCTGAGAAAGTCGCTTGTTTTTCATGTATTCCAGGTACTGAGCTTCGGGCACATTGAAGTACACCCAAAGTCGATGGGTATCGCTTAAGGTCGTCAGCAGCTCGTTTTCTTCCAGCAGGCTGCCCAGCCTGATATCACCAAAGCGGCCGATCAGCCCGTCAAACGGGGCACGAATTTCAGTAAAGCCTAAATGCGTTTTGGCTAGCTCTAGTTCCGCTGTAACTTTAGCCAGCTTGGCGGCAGACATGGTGGCTTCAGTGGCGGAAATAATATCTTTGTCAACAAGTGCCTGGTTATTCTCCAGCTCAATTTTGGAAAGCTCAACCTCTGCTTCTGACTTTTGAACATCGGCCTCGTAGACATTGGGCTTTATTTGAAAAAGCAATTGCCCTTTACGAACAGTGTCTCCTTCATCTATTAGTACATTTTGTAGGTAGCCCTTCTCTAATGAACGAATTTCAATATGCTGTATGGCTCTAATTTGGCAGACATATTCATCATTCAGCGTTAGGTCTTTGACGAGGGGTTTAGTGACCTCGTAAGTCGTATGCGATGCTTCTTCATCATTCTTCGCTAGGTCTTTGGCAAGGGGTTTCCCGACCTGGTGCGTCGTATGCGCTGATGCATTGCTGTCAAGCGATTCCTGACAGCCAGATATAGACAGTACGAGTAGTGCGGCGCTGCAAAACAGTGCCAGTGTATTAAACAGTTTCATCATCCATTGTTTGTTAGTTTCACAATAACCGTCAGGTTAACATTCGATTGTGACGGTAATGTGTGGGTCCGCTTCGTGACCTGGTCGAAAAATAGTTTTGTAAATACCCGCGCTTGAGACCGCAGTGCAGAACAGTGGTGCCTGCAACAAACTCGCCCAGGGTGCTGCGGCGCTCAGGGGCAGCTCAGTCGGGCTGGCGCGCTTCAGCGGCTGCGTGCTTGCCTTTGGGGCTGGTTTTCCCGCTTGCCAGCATGGCATTGGTCAGGGCGAATTTTACCAACGGTTCACGGGAATACGGCTTAAAAAACACCAGCTTGTGGCGGAGTTTGACGTTGTACACGCTGAAGGTGATGTTGCTGTTGAGGTGACTGCTGGGCTTGATGTTGCTTGACCACATGCTCGTATCCCCAAGGGGAGAGGGAAAGAACAGGTTGCCCAGCTCGTCCTCCAGGCCGATGTCAAAATTGGAGAATGTATTTTCGGTTTGATTCTGAATGTCTAGCGTCAGCTTAATATCGGTCATTTCGCCGAACGGGTGTCGGTCAATGCGCATGCTCGCCACCTTCACCTGCAGACCTGGGATGCTGTAATCTTCCGCTGTCTCATCGGGCATGGTCATGGTGGGCAGCGTCAGCGGCTCGCTGAATTTGACCTGCATTTCAGCACCGGGAGGAAGCATAACGCTATTACCCTTCTTCAGCATAGCAATTGTCAGCCCGGCAGCCCCACCAATGGCCGCTCCACCCGCCAGGGTGGAACCGTGGCTGGCCGCCGCCCCCGCCAGACCGCCCAATTGAAGCGCAATCACTGTGCCCACCACGCCACCAATGGCGGTGTAGCCCACTGCGCGCCCCACGACTTTAGCTGCGGCCTTGCTTTTGGAATCCCGCGTGGTGCTGTTGCCCTCAATCGGGACTTTACGCCCGTCAGGCGTGATTAAATAATCAAAGCGTGTGTTAATGTAGCCATTGCGGCCAGCGCGCTTCGGCCCTTCTATGGTGATCAGCACTCCGTGCATTACCGTGCCCCTCGGTATCACCACCTGGCCATCCACCAGCACGTCCTTGATGATTTTGCCGAAGAACTCATCGCCTTCCACGGTCTCGCCGGCTTCAATCTCTTTCGAAAGAACCAGATTCAACGCCGTGCCGGCGGCCACCACACGTACATCCCCCGTGTTCACGGTCGGGCTTTGCGGACGGTCGGTCTGGATAATATAGCTGTGAAGCACTGGAGACTCGCCGCCGTCGGTCGGGGGCTCGGCGGAAACGGCCAGCGGGGCGCTGGCGCTCAGGCTCAGAACCAGACCGCAGGCGCATAGGGAACGGATGACGGGCAAACGCACGCGGAAAACTCCCTTCCGGTCACGGGTCTCAAAGGTTTCTTCCATAAGTCTCCAAGGCGTCGAGCACAAAGTGCGAGCATGACTATCTCAACCGAGCAAGCAGTGCTTCTTAAGGCCGAATTTGCATACCATTATGTGTCTCTTATGTGTCCCTTATGTGAAGGAAATAACGCCAGGGTGGCGAAACCCCAAGCAAGAACCATCCAGCGCCCTAGCGAAGCAGCCAGCCCCCTTTCCTAAGGTCTTAGAAATTCTTCGCTGACGCGCATAGCTCCTTCAATTGAGGAGCTCTACGGTGGTGGTCTTGGTGCCGATATTATCGACCGGGCAAACAAGCCATAAACGAAGCGAACCACCCTTTCAACTTGGGAGTGGTTCGCTTGTTAGTTCTATTTTTAAGTTCTACTTTTAAGATGCTTTACTGGCTAATATCTTCCAGTTTGCTTTTTCTTGCCACACCCGACTTGATTGCCACTTGGGCAACTGCTTCGGCTACTCTCTGTCCAACCAGCGGATTGAAGACCCCAGGAATAATGTAGTCTTCGTTCAACTCACTATCTGAAATTACATTGGCGATGGCATAGGCCGCGGCCAATTTCATTTCTTCTGTGATGTCTGTGGCTTGGCAGTCTAGGGCACCGCGGAAGATACCAGGGAAACACAAGACATTGTTGATTTGGTTAGGATAGTCTGAGCGGCCTGTGGCCATGATGCGCACGTATGGTGCAGCTTCCTCAGGCATTACTTCTGGCACTGGGTTAGCCATGGCAAAGACGATTGGGTCTTTAGCCATTCTCTTCAGTGACTTAGCTTCAATTGTGCCTGGTCCAGACAAACCAAGATAGAGGTCCGCCCCTTCAAGAGCGTCTTCGATGGTGCCTTTGAAAGTAGATGGGTTGGTGTGCTCAGCAAACCAATCTTTCATGTAGTTCATATGCTCGCCGCGGCCTTTGTAGATAGCACCCATGCGGTCGAAACCGATGATGTTTACGACGCCAGCATTCATCAGCATCTTAGAGCAAGCAACGCCGGCTGCTCCTACTCCACTGACAATCACTTTCAGCTTGCTGATATCTTTTTTGACGATTTTAACAGCGTTGAGAAGTGCTGCTAGAACAACCACGGCTGTGCCGTGTTGGTCATCGTGGAAGACTGGAATATCGAGTTCAGCTTTAAGTCTCTCTTCGATTTCAAAACAGCGTGGGGCTGAAATGTCTTCTAAGTTGATGCCACCAAATACAGGGGCAATGTTCTTGCAGGCCTGGATGATTTCTTCTACGTCTTGAGTAGCAAGTGCAATTGGGAAAGCATCGACTTTGCCAAATTCTTTGAAGAGCATGCACTTGCCTTCCATAACCGGAAGAGAAGCTTCAGGGCCAATATTGCCAAGACCGAGCACGGCTGAGCCATCGGTGATCACTGCCACGGTATTGCGTTTAATAGTCAGTTTGTAGACATTTTCAGGCTCATTGTGAATGGCCATACAGACACGGGCTACCCCCGGCGTGTAGGCCATAGAGAGGTCATCTCTGGTGGTCAGGGGCACTTTGTTAGTGACGCGGATTTTGCCGCCCAAGTGCATCAAGAAGGTGCGGTCTGAGACGTTAACTACCTCAATCCCTTCCATTGCTTTGACCTTAGCAACTAGTTTTTCGCCGTGCTCCTGGTCTCTAACTTTGACGGTCAGGTCGCGGATGATAGCGTCTTGCTCGAAGCCGTGAATATCAATGGCGCCAATGTCACCGCCGACTTCACCAATTAATGAAGTTACTTTCCCTAGCATGCCTGGTTGGTTGGTGATTTTGAGCCTTAGGGTCAAGCTGTAGCTTGCACTGGGCTTGGCGGCGCCAGCCAAAATATCTAATGATTTGTCAGGCTTACTGGTTGATTCGGTTTTTGTCGTCATAGTGTTCACGCTTTGAGTGGTACTTGGAAACGCCGGCTGATCAGAATTAGGAAAAAGAGCCTCATAATTTGCATCAGTTGGAGTATGTTAAGCTGCACCGAGGCCAAAAGGGAAAGCTTCTTCCTTTTTTTTAATAGCTTGGCAATTAAAACTTTGGCAAGTATTTCGGGCAAAAACTTGCCAGTTGGAAAATAATGTCTGTATTGAAGTCTAGAATTTCTGTATTGAAGCCTAAAATTTCTGTATTGAAGCCTGAACTGTATAAGCCTTAAATATTGAACGCATTAATCCGAATGCTGTACTGAGGAGAAAAGAATGTCATCGAACGAAAAAGAACTGGTTGGCAATTTCGAGCTAACAAAGCAAGGTGTGATCACCAGACGCGAAGTATTAATGATGGGAGCTGTAGCTGCCACATCAATCGCTTCAGTTAACGCCGCTGTGGCTGCTACTTCCGCTGCTGCTAGCTCTAGTGTTGCTGCTGCACCGGCCGCTGCTGGCAAAGACCCATATACTGCCAAAGACTTCAGCGCTTTGGTTTCTAAAAATATGGAAGGGCTGTCGCCTAGCCAAATTGAGCAGCACTTAAAGTTGTATAAAGGCTACGTCACTAAGTCTAACGAAATCTACAATCAGCTCAAAACTGCTGATTTGACCAATCCTAATGCTACTTATTCTCCATTGAGAGAGCTATTGGTTGAACAGAGCTTTGCCGTCAATGGCATGGTCTATCATGAATTCTACTTTGGTAACCTTGGTGGCACGGGTGGTGACCCGACCGGTGACGTTAAGGCTGCACTTGAAGAGCGTTATGGCTCCACTGGTAAGTTTATGGACTTCCTCAAAGCTTCTGGTAAGTGTATGCGTGGTTGGGTGGTTGTTGGCTACAACACCCGTGGCAATCATATCGATACATTTGGTCTCGATATGCACAATATGTGGAGTCCACAAAACGTAGTGCCACTATTGGTGCTTGATGTTTATGAGCATGCTTATATGGTCGACTACGGCATTGACAGAGCTAAGTATCTTGATGCTTTTGCTAAGAACCTTGATTGGCAAGTTGTCGCAAAGCGCCTAGCTGCTACTAAAAAGCTTGTAAGCGGCGCTGATACAACAGTCTAAAGCTGTTACTCAAAGAAAAAGAGGAAAGACACTTTATGTGCTTTCCTCTTTTGCTTTCGGTCTATAACTTTTGGTTGTGAATTCTGACGTAAATTCAGCCTAAGTTACCGTTGAAGGCTCTCTATTTTTCATCAATGTGCTTACGGTCAGGTGTGTTTCGTGTTGTGCTGGTAGCAATGTCTCTACCACTACAGCGCGAACAAAGTCGCAGACAATTGACTGCTGTGCTTCATATTGCACCAGCCGCTCGGCCTCTGCTAGTTCCATAAGGGCAATGGCATCTTGTTCTGTTGAGGCGCTACCTTGAGTCATTTTCTCAAATCCGCCCCAGATACCAGCAGACTTAGAGGGTTCGCCGTTGAGATTGCGCACCTCTGCCGTCAATTTCGCTACGCGGTCAGCGTGAGACATTTGACACTTAAGCATTGCCTGACGAACGTCGGCATCTTTGATTTGTTCGAGGGCTAGTTCGTAGGTCTCTACGGATGATATTTCCCCGCTCAAAAATGCGTTCAATTCTTCAATGTATTCAGAACTCATGAGCATTGCTCCTTAATTGATTGTATTTGACTTCTTCCATTTAGTAGCTAACTAGATCGCCTTGCGGTTGAAGCCGCGGGATAGTAGCGACAAAACAAAGACAAACACGGCCGATCCTAGAATTGCTGGAAGTAGTGAAATACCAGCGAGGTCTGGTCCGATGTGGCCAATTAGGCTGCCACCAATCCACGCTCCGATGATGCCGACGATTGCTGAAGTGAAGAAGCCGCCGGGAACTGAGCCGGGCACTAGTCTTTCTGCAATGTAGGCACAACAAGCAGCTACGATTAGAAA
>CALRJJ020000308.1:0-6288 GCA_943367505.1 Flavobacterium psychrophilum
AAGACTGGCCAACGTCAGCTTCCAACTGGAGTAATCACCAACTTCTAATAAAGATTCAGAATGATTTGCAAAGCAAATTCAGGCTGCTTCTCACCCGAAAGTCTTGAAACGCCCTTGGTACTGGGCTAACGGGTGACAATTAGATAAAACCCTTCGGGGGGATTTTCCCATGGCTATGGGAATCCCCCCGATTCCTTTCTAGTTAAGCGTTTCGTAATATGTATCTACAAAGCAGTTCACCTAAGCAACTGACACCCATCGGACAACGGACCTGAAAATCATGAGAAACGCCCCTAACAACAGAATCGCCAAAATGGCACTGAGCATGGCCCTTTTCTCTTGCCTATTTGGTCAGTCTGTATCACTGCCAGCGATGGCCCAGTACAGCCTGCAAGCTGAGACAGATTCATTCCTTCCTCCCGAAGTTGTGCCTCTAGACCCAGCTGTAGCCCAAAAACTGTCGCAAGCCCAAGCTCAAGCTCGTCAAGAAAGTGCTAACAACTCCAACTCGTATGGTCAGAACTCAGCAATGAGTGGCAGCCCCGCTGGCGCTAACGATGCTGGAATGAACAATTTCAATAATCAGAATTCCATGATGAATCAAAACGGTATGAATCAAAATGGAATGAATCAAGGCAACATGAACCTAGGTAACATGAATCAAGGCCAACCTAATTTTCAATCAAGTATGGGTGGGCAAGAAGTACCTGGTAACACTGGAACATCTGACTGGATTATGCCTGGTCAAGATCAAAATTCACCCATGACCGCCTACGGCAATGTAAGTCAAACTCAAACACTTACAGCGCCTCCTGCGAATCCTCCTGTAAGACGCAGCACTCGTTATCCTGGTATGGGATCCGCCGTTGGCGCCCTGGCTACATTCGGAGCTGGAGCAATGGTAGGTTCAATGATAAGACGCCCAAGCAGCCTTTATGGTCTTGGTGCTGCCGGTTTGATGATGACTGGTTTCGGTACACGTAACGCATTCCGCTTCTAATTTTCTTTTTTGTTTGGAGACAAGGCAATGAAATTCAAGATTTTTCTTTCACTCATCGCATTGGTAGCAACAACTGCTATCTCTCAGCCCGCAGCTCACGCTGATGGTGCGAGATTCAAGTTTCCAGTGAACTATTACAAAATCGAAGAACCACGCTATCCGCATTCAGCCTACATTCCACCAGCACAGCCAACTGTAAGAGCTGGTTCAACTCCAAGCGCTTCATCAATGCTCGGACCTCTCGCCAACCTTAAGAGACCTCCAGCCCCAGCCGTGCACGCTGCTCCTGTTCAACAACCAAATGTTATGGCTCAACTAGTTCCAGCCGCCTGGAACAATGCTTTTGGCAAACCGCAAGCCCAGCAAATGCCATTGACTGCATCACCTAACACATTGGCACCAGTGGCCCAGGCCGCTCAGCCTAAGGCAATCAAATCGGCTTCTGCTCCAAGATCTTTGAGCCGTTCGCAAAATGGCACCGCTCGTTTGAAACGGCCCGTGTACCCACAATCTCGTGTTGCTCATGCTAACCCAATTCAGAGCTACAGCTCTGGTTACACACCTGGTTCAACAGCTCCAACAACTGTCGGTGGTGGCTACAGTACAACAACCAATGTCGGAGGCAAGATCATTCGACACTAGTCTGACGAATGCTCCAGGCCGCATCACTTGAATATTGAGAATAAGAGCTGGGCGTAAGTCCAGCTCTTATTCTTTTGCTATCTATATTGAGCAGCTCAGACGACTATCTGATTTGGTACTGCAGTATGACTGGCTGATTTGGTTTGCTGATTTGATGCTGTAGCATGACTGGCTGATTTGCCAATCTAACTTGGCTGGCTAGTGCGCCGTTGCAGTCTGACTGCCGCTCCGTTTTGACTATCTATATAGAAGCGCTTGCTACATAAGTCATTTCTTCATAAGCCATTGCTGCATGAGCCATTGCTGCATAAGCTATCCTACAGAAGCCATCCTACAGAAGCCACTCGTACAGAGGCATTCCTGTAGATGCAATGGCAGCAAGAAAGAATTTTGAATTGCTAGAAAATCCCTATGAATCCTCAAGAGCCATACAGGGCTGGGGTCTTGGCTGGGGAGTCAGCCTTCGACAATCTCTTGACTTCGTAATAACACCATGAAAAAGCCGAAAAATGAGCAAATTCAACGCTTTCCATGGGAATTACCACATATCCAAGGGCCTGGGAAAGTTTTATTGTTACTCCATAAGCCGGACGCAAGCTAGGTCAAAGCTTCAGTCTGACACCCGCTCCACAAAGCTTCCACGATACCCAGAGGTTTCTTACATCATGAACAAAGTTGCATCCCTCGCTAAAAAAGTTTCCGCATCACACTCTTTCAAAGTTGCAAGTCGCTTGGGATTCCTTCTGGCTCCCCAACTGGTACTGTTAGCTTTCGGAGTTTATGACCAAGCCGCTCATGCGCAAGGTTTGGTTGGTGCACCAGTTGACCCAAGATACGGTCAATCAAATGAAGTAGGCCAATTGGCAGACTACGGTTATGACTGTGCAAGAGACATCTCACGCGTTGTTACTGCACTATCAACTGTTCCATCTTCACTAGCAGGCATGAAGATTGCCTTCGGTCAGAGAGATGGTGGTGAATCTGCAATGAACGTAGCCAAAGGTCTAGGCATCGGGTTCGGCGGACCAACCGCAGTTCACTTGCTCGGAACATTCGCCATCAACAACATGGGTGGTCTCGGCGGCGGTCTTTAATCTACAGATTCGAGATACGCACTGCATCAATATTCAAAGAAAGGGTCTGACTTAGTCAGGCCCTTTTTATTTTTGAAATCAGGCCGTTTTATTTTCAAAAAAACTTTGAAAAATTAGCAAATTCTCCGTCTTCCATGGGAATTACCACATATTCAAGGGCGCGGGAAAGCTTTATTGTTGTCCCATAAGCCAGACGAGCGCACCGGACAAATCCGAGAGCCAAACAAAGTTTTCAGTCTGACAAACCAAACTACCGCTACACGTTACCTGAGGTCTTTCTATCATGAACAAAGTCAAATCCTTCGCAAAAAAAGTTTCTGCATCGCACTCCTTCAAAGTTGCAAGCCGCTTGGGATTCCTTCTGGCCCCTCAATTGGTATTGCTAGCATTCGGAGTCTATGACCAAGCCGCTCATGCGCAAGGTTTGGTAGGTGCACCTGTAGACCCACGTTATGGTCAATCAAACGAAGTTGGTCAGTTGGCCGACTACGGATATGACTGTGCAAGAGATATTTCGCGTGTTGTTACTGCAATGTCCACAATTCCATCCTCACTAGCTGGCATGAAGATTGCCTTCGGTCAGAGAGATGGTGGTGAATCGGCTATGAACGTAGCTAAAGGTCTAGGCATCGGGTTCGGCGGACCAACCGCAGTTCACTTGCTCGGAACATTCGCCATCAACAACATGGGTGGTTTGGGCGGCGGTCTTTAATCGAAAGATTCAAGAACCGGCACGAAACACAACGAAAGATACAACCGAAAATTCAATTGAAAATATTAAAAGAGCCAGACCTAGTCTGGCTCTTTTACTTTTGTGCAAGTTCTGTTTTGACTAGCATTAGGACTAGCTTTGTAGTTGGACAATTTTGTCGTGAGGCCAGTGCTGCCTGTCTTTTGTTGTTTCCCAAACTGTCATTTTTTCTTCAAAAAATCTGACAGTTTGGGAAACCCATTGACGGATCTAAATTCGGGAAAATTCAAAAACTAGTATGCTCTGGGCGCCAAGGATAGGGAATACCGTGGTCCTAGATTGGCTCTAGAGGCTTAAAGTAGAGACTGGAAATATTTCCATTTTTCTTTTTGCCACGGGCGGTGCGTCATGATTTATCGATCTAGAGTTTTTTCTGCTGCCTGTGCGCGATTAGGATATTTTTTCAGAACTAGTGAGCCCCGCGAGAATTGGAATGCAGGGCATTTCAAAGCCGAGACCTTGTTATCTTATTTCTTTCGCTTTGTGGCTATTAGTCCTTTTGTTGCTGCCGTGCCTGTCGTCTTACTCTTTTTTCCGGCCCTGATGTTCTTTTCTGTATTGGATGCTGCTATCTCGCCACCATCTCAGTATTTCGCCAGGGGCACTTGGGTCTGCAATAAAAGCTTAGGTTATCGCGAGAATGCGATAACACTTTGGCTATCTTCGCCTTCTCTGGCATCTTCTTGCTCGTCGTTTTATCCCCGTGAAAATTACACTGTTAACGTCGTGTTGCCAAAATATAGCGAGGGCTCGACCAGCTTGTGTCGTCAGCAGTCAATGCTGGGCGCAGAGCCCGTCGCGCAGAATATAGGTAATATGTTCTTCCCTGATTATTTCCCCTGCGGCAATGATTATTCTGCCCCAGACCATTTTGGCGGCGACGATATTATTCAAAACTTTATTCACGGTTCTGCTGCCCCGATCGGCTTTTGGCTGAGGGAAGGTTCACTTGTGGCCAAAGAGATCTTACTGACTGGCAAAGTTGGCGGTGCGTCATGATTTATAGAACCAAGCGATTTTCTGCATCCCTGGCGAAACAGAAAAAACATATTTGCTATGGCCGACCCTCTGCGGTCTATTTCAGCAACGAGAAAGAATTGATTCGCATGCTGGCGATAGCTTTTCTGTTTTGCTTTCTTGTGTTCTCGTTTGACGGGTTGCGCCTTGGAATTAAGTTTGCGCTTTATGGCGGTTCACGTTCTTTGGAGAGATCGCCAAGTGAAGCTCCTGTTGAAGAGATTGATGCGCCCTTGCCTCAACCGGCCTTTGATACCGTCATTGGACCTCCGGTTGCGACAAACTTGGTGACTCAGCAAGCCGAACAAAATAGCGAGGCTGTGGCTCAAAATATCGAGCAACAGTTTTGGCCTGAATTTGGTGCATATAACGACACCTATGAAGGCTTGAGCTCATTTGGTGGTGATGACATCGTCTCCAATTTTTTCGCCAATATTTGGCAGCTAGTTGCGAAATGGATAGGTGACTTTATGTCTCACTGGAGAGGTATATTTGGTTTACCGGCCCTCTTCGCGCTGGATTGCTACCGCCGCTCACTCTTTAGCAGTCCCGCATGGAAGAAGAAATTGAAGATAAACCCAGCGAACGAGCGACCCACAGTGATCCTTTTGTTCAATCGGCGCGCCTGGCGGCAATGGCGGGGTAATTCTCGCTGGCTAACCTAGATAACAGTGAAAAACTGGTAGTGGAACGGTTGCCCAAACTACTCAAGTTCGCTCAAACTACTCAAGCTCGCTCTTCCAAATTTGACTCATTTTCCTAGCAAAAATGAGTCAAATTTGGAATTGCCTCAAAGAACATCCATAGCAATTTTATATGGCGACTGTGACTGGATATTCGGTCTATATGCCTTGCCTGTTCGAAATGCGCGAACTTGGCGAATTCTTTTAATTTCCGGCGTCGAGGATGGGGAAGACCGTGCTGTCAAAACCTTCCTGGCGCAGTAAATTAGAGTCGAGGACAGCACTTGGTTTCAGCATAAGTTTTCAAATCGAGTTTGCCGTTCCTCTTTTTCTTTTTCCATGGTGGTGGCAGTATGTCTAATCGCGCTAAATTTCTCGTGCCTTACTCTGCCCAACTACCGGCGAATCAGAAGTCTAAATCTGGCATGCGACTATTTCAAGTTGTGTTCGGTGTCCTTATTGCTGGGGCGTATCTATGCGTTGTGGCTGTCCCAGTGATATTGCTGTTGGCAGATTTTTCCTGCAGAGAAGTGCGGGTTATTGCTCCTGAGCCCGCTGTTAAGCCCATCCCTGAACAGGCGAAATTCGTCGCAAGCAAAGCCAAGAGCGTAAATCTTGTCACTGAACAGGCCGAGCAGAATAGAGAAGCTGTTGCCCAGAATGTCGAGCAGCAGCTTTGGCCTGATTTTGCTTCTTACAATGAAACCTATCAAGGAACTAACTGTTATTGGAGTGAACCAGTCATCCGTTTGCATGACTGTTGGTCAATTCTCCAAGTCGCTACAACTATTTTTGCATGTGGAATTTTCGCCCTCTTGCAAATGTCTAAGGTTCAACAGTCACTCAGATTTATCCGACGCCGCATTGCCTTTCAACTTGGTTTTACTTCCCGCGGCGGCTCTGGGGCCTTCCGAAGAGGACGCAAAGGCCAAATCTCATACCTGACAAAACACTTTTTTGACCGGCAGTTGGTACGCGTTGCACTTTGTTTAATCATGATTGCCCCCGTTGCCACGGTCTTTTGTCTCAGCGAATCTGCTCGCCCAATGCAGTCAGCAATCGGTCAACAGTCGCTAGCGTCTACAAATTGGCTTCCTTGGA
>CALRJJ020000309.1:0-6267 GCA_943367505.1 Flavobacterium psychrophilum
GCCGCGGTGATTATGGGGATCCCCCGCTGGCTCTGCCATCATTTCAGCCTGTGCTCCTTTGATCATATCCTTCCAGCTCAGGGGGCCATAGTTTACAGAGATGTTTTCGAAGACCAAACAGCTTAACCCAGCCATCCGCGCCCTTGTATGAGGTGTGTTGCCGCTGGGGTCAGTATGGTCGAAGAAATTGCGAGTGGCCATGTCCTGGGCAAATTTTCGTGCTACTTGACTCAAGCTTGAGCTCAGTCTTAGCTTCGGTTGGCCAAATTTTTGCCGGTCATTATTGATTAGTTCAAACATATAGCTCTCTAACCCTGCCATCGACTCGTTGCTGACAGTGCTTTTTTTGATATCACGGGCGGCCTTATAGCTTGAGGAATACATGCCATTGCCTTCCGAGCGTGAATTGGCAGTGACATCGACATCTTGAGAATCAGAGGCAGAGCCCGAACCCGAACTAGAGCTGGCGCTCCTGTTTGTCCGCGGCGCAAACATGGTGCGGGGTTGCAACAGAAAAACGCGACCGTTCTCTTGACGTGCCACTACGGCTTTAACCTCTCCGCCTGGCATATTATCGAGAATCCGGTCTGCATCTCGAGCGCTTGTAATAACTCGACCGTTGATTGACAACAGTACATCGCCAACCTGTAATTTCAGATCGTCGCCGAGGCCGTATCCTGTTAGACCAGTAACGTAAGTACCTTTGGGATTGGCTCCATTCACGGCGGCACAAGCTGGCACGCCCCAGATTTTGAGAACCTCTGAATTTTCTTGCTTTTGGGAGAGGCTGTAGACCCAGCTTCTTTTGACCGCTACTGGGCCTGCCTGGGTTGGCAAAGCTAAACTAGCGAGAAGAAGCAGGCTACTGACAAGGGGCCAGACCTTAACATTGAGGGCCTTAAAAGAGAGGGCCCTAAAATTGAAAGCCGCAATTGCCGCAAATGTCATAAAATCCCCCGTCTTACCTCTTTATGCCCAGGTTTATGCCCAGGCATTTGCTTTGCTTCAACAAAAAAAACTACTTTTGGGGCTGTTGTAAAGTGAGCCAATCTTGCATCAACCTTTAGGTTTCGATGCTTGGTAAATTCTCTGGTTACAATTACCTTTCTAATTCTGATTCTAATCCTGACCAAAGAGGCCGTATGGACACAGTTAAGGAAGGCAAAGTGACTGGTAAAAGTGAGCAACTGACCGCCGCCATCGAGCGCATCAAGAAAGGTGGAGCTCCAAAGTATCACCATAAACTGAAAGAAGACAAAAAGCTCTTCGTGCGCGACCGGTTGCGCCTGCTGCTCGACCCTGGTTTTGAGATAGAAGATGCTCGTTTTGCTAATAACACTCAGCATGACCTTCCTGCAGATGGAGTTGTTACCGGTGTTGGTCAGATCGAAGGCAAGACTGTTTGCTTTATGGCTAATGATTCCACCATTAAGGCTGGCTCATGGGGCTGGCGCACGGTAGAGAAGATCATTCGCATTCAAGAGACTGCTGGCAAGTTGAAAGTGCCAATGCTTTATCTCGTAGATAGCGCCGGTGCACGAATCACTGATCAAATTGAGATGTTCCCTGGTCGCCGCGGCGCCGGGCGCATTTTCTACAATCAAGTAGAAATGTCTGGTTATGTGCCTCAGATTTGTTTGTTGTTCGGGCCGTCCGCTGCTGGTGGGGCTTATATTCCTGCTTTCTGTGACATTGTCATCATGAATGACGGCAATGCTTCAATGTATCTCGGCTCTCCTCGTATGGCTGAAATGGTCATTGGTGAGAAGGTCACCTTAGAAGAAATGGGTGGTGCCAAAATGCACTGCTCAGTGAGCGGCTGTGGTGACGTTTTAGTCAAGTCAGAAGAAGAAGCAATTCAACTGTGCAAAGACTACTTGCGCTATATGCCAGTCAATTGCGATCAGAAAGTGCCAGCTTTGCCAGCCCATGAGCCTAAAGTTTTTGAGAAAAATATCGAAGAAGTAATTCCTGAAAAGGAGAATATTCCTTTTGATATGCATCTAGTGATTGAGCGTCTAATTGATGCCGATTCATTCTTTGAAATAAAGAAGCTTTTTGCACCCGAATTGATTACAGGTTTCGGACGCATTGGTGGCCGTGCTGTTGGAATTGTTGCCAACCAACCACGAGTAAAAGGTGGAGCGCTCTTTGTTGATTCAGCGGACAAAGCTTCTCGTTTCGTTTGGCTCTGCGATGCTTTCAATATTCCATTGCTGTTTTTAGCTGACGTACCGGGCTTCATGATTGGCTCCAAAGTTGAACGCGATGGTATCATTCGCGCTGGCGCAAAAATGGTTGGTGCCGTCTCTGCTGCAACTGTACCGAAAATTTCGGTTGTGGTTAGAAAGGCCTACGGGGCTGGATTGTATGCCATGTGTGGACCAGCCTTTGAGCCTGATGCTTGTTTGGCCTTGCCCACTGCCTGGATTGCCGTAATGGGTCCTGAAGCTGCTGTTAATGCTGTTTACTTCAACAAGATTCAAGAACAGCCTGAAGCTGAGCGTGCTGCTTATGTAGAAAATCTGCGCAACGAGTATCGTCAAGACGTCGATCTTTACAAGCTCGCTGCCGAGATGGTAGTTGATGATATTGTTCAGCCTTTGGCTTTGCGTCAAGAGTTGATTAATCGCTTCAACGCTTATTCTTCTAAGCAATTCTCTGGCTTTAAAAAGAAACGCAGCGTTTTGCCAGTTTAGATACTCGCATCAGTGTCTCAAACCGAAAAATTCGACGAAACCCATTCTCTGTCGCTTGGCGGTGGCAGCCGTGCCATCAAGCCAGGCGACATAGTTGGTGGCGCCTACATACTCAAGTCTTTGCTGGGTCAAGGTGGCATGGGCTATGTCTTTCTTGCTGAGCACAACATCATCAAGAAAGACTATGCTCTAAAGATAATTCGACCAGACAAACTCGACGAATTTAGTTGGAAGCGCTTTGAGATTGAAGGCCGCGTTATTGCTAAACTTGATCATCCAAATTTAGTCAAAATCTACAATATGGGTCTTGATCAGGGTAGTTATCCGTTTTATGTTATGGATCTCTTGCCTGGCCAGGCGTTGTCTGATTACATCAAACAGGATGCTGGGCTAACTTTTGAGCACTGTTTGGATATTTTTCGACAAGTGGCTCAGGGCCTTGCTTATTCTCATAAGAAGGGCATTGTTCACCGTGACATAAAGCCCGCCAATATCATTTTGATCAAAGGGGAGAATGATAAGGATGGCTTTCAGGCAAAGGTTGTCGACTTTGGTCTAGCTAAGGTGATAAATCCTGTCGCTGGTCAAGCCATAACAACCAAGGGCCAGATATTTGGCTCTCCTTATTATATGAGCCCAGAGCAGTGCCAAGGGCAAGCGATTGATCATCGCTCAGACATTTATTCACTAGGTTGTGCTTTGTTCGAGAGTATTGCCGGTGAGCCACCGTTCGTTGGTGCCAATGCTATGCAAACTTTGATGATGCATACCGAGTCAGCCATGCCAAAATTAGCTGATCGCTTTAGTGAACAACCAGCAATTGCAGTTGATTCTTTGATTGCAAAAATGACAGCGAAAGAGCCTCAGGATCGTTATCAGTCGATGGATGAAGTGGCGGCAGCGCTCGAAAGATTGCAAAAACGAGGGACATCGCTTTTACTTTCGAGTAATTCCGGGCTGCGTGATGAGACTAGTACTACTAGGAAGAAAGGCGAAAGTGACAGCAGCGTAGTGCAATCGTCATTTTTATCGAGGGCTGATTCTAAGTGGTTTTTTGTCGGTTCGCTTTTTGTAGTCTTGTCAATTGTGGTGGCTTTTGCCTTCGCATACAGAGCGGTGCTCTTCAGCGGTATTAAAGAGTCGTCGCCATCGACGCAGCTCATGGCCTTTGGTCCAATCAAGTCACACCTTGCTACTGATACTGGTCTGAGAGTTTTTCAATTTCCCGATACATCTATTGGTTCAATCATTGATTTGAGTACTAGCGAAGAGCACAATGCCGCAGGCACTGTATCTGTATCTAGAGACCATACTTATACTCTCTCTCTCAATGAGAATTTGGTACCGATTACTTTCCAATCTCCTCAAGTTTTGGAACAGATTGGCAAAGATGAATTCGTAGGCTTAGAACTTAAAGCCAAGTTAGGCATGTTTATTTCAACTAAGTCCGAAGCCAGCACTCAAAAGCTTGATTTAAATGGTCCGACTCGCAGTGAGAGAGTGGGGAATTCGCAAAAGCAGTTGATTTCTATTCTGAAAATAGTGTCGGGCTGGTCTAAGCTCAGTGTCTTAACCCTAGAAGACTTTACTCTCAATAAAGAGATTTTTGAGTCAATTGACCGACTGCCTAGTCTTCGATTGCTAGTAGTGAAATCGTCTGAATTTAGTATCAGTGATTTTTCTCAATATAATTTTCTTTCGAGACTAAGGTTTTTGAGAATGCAAGACCCGGGTGAACGGCAGATTGATCCTTTGCTGTACAAACTGGCTGGCTCTGTTAATTTGAACGTCCTAGAGTTGGACAACGTTGATTTCTCCGCAGCGGCTTTACAGCAGCTCGGGCGCTGCCCTCATTTTAGACAATTAGCTTTGAAGCAGGTTCTGGTCTCGGACGATGACATACAGGCAATTTCTCAACTTCGGGGTTTGCGAACCGTCAGCTTTGATAGGGTAAAGTTGAAAGATGGCCAGATTGCAGCGCTGGTAAAAAACAAGAAATTAGAGGTAGTTTTGCAAGCCTCTGATTACTTTGGCCATAACCTTAAACAAGAGCAAGCCTTGTGGAAAACTTATCGACAAAAATTTCCTACTGTAGTTTTTCGCTGAACTTAATGGGAGTTCCTAAAAGTTATATATGTCCCAGACTGAGCGATTCGACGATACCCATTTTTTATCGCTTGGTAGTAGCACAAGAGAGCTTAAACCCGGCGATTTAGTGGGTGGCGCTTACACACTTAAGTCTTTGCTTGGCCAGGGTGGCATGGGCTATGTCTTCCTTGCTCAACACAACATCATCAAAAAAGACTATGCACTTAAGATCATTCGACCAGACAAGATGGATGATTTTAGCTGGCAGCGATTTGAGATTGAAGGTCGAGTCATTGCAAAGCTTGATCACCCTAATATAGTCAAAATCTACAACATGGGCATCGACCAGGGTAAGTGCCCTTATTATGTTATGGATCTCCTTACCGGCCGGGCCCTTTCTAATTACATAGATGACGATGATGGATTAACCTTCGAGCAATGTCTGGATATTTTTCGTCAGGTGGCCGAGGGCCTTTCTTATGCTCATAGAAAGGGTATTGTTCATCGCGACGTTAAGCCAGCCAATATCATCGTGCTCAAAGAAGAGAATGATAAGGTTGCTTTTCAGGCTAAAGTAGTCGACTTTGGACTAGCCAAAGTGATAAACCCAGTGGCTGGTCAAGCGATTACTGCTAAAGGGCAGGTTTTTGGCTCACCCCATTATATGAGCCCAGAGCAATGCCAGGGGCAGGCGGTTGATCATCGCTCTGATATTTACTCTTTGGGCTGCGCATTGTTTGAGAGTATTGCTGGTAACCCACCTTTTGTAGGTGCTAATGCCATCGAAATTATGTTGATGCACACAGAAGTGGCCATGCCTAAACTTGCTGATCGCTTCAGTGAGGGCCCAGCCATTGCTGTCGATTTATTGATAGCAAGAATGACAGCAAAAGAGCCAGGAGATCGCTATCAATCTATGGATGAAGTGGCCGCTGCTATTGCTCGGTTGCAAAAACGGGCACCATTGCTTTCGTTAAACCTGCCAGAGCGAGAAGATAGTTCTAGAGCTGCCGGAGGAACTGATAGTAGTTTAGTGCAGTCTTCTACTCTTATCTCTAGAGTTGGAACTAAGTGGCTTATTGCTGGCTCAATTCTTGTGGCTGTTTCTCTTCTAGGCGGGGGCGTTTATTTCTATCGAACTTTTAGTAAAGATCAACC
Organism: Flavobacterium psychrophilum; assembly: GCA_943367505.1. Taxonomy (GTDB): domain Bacteria; phylum Cyanobacteriota; class Vampirovibrionia; order Obscuribacterales; family Obscuribacteraceae. Next base: position 5,946 of record CALRJJ020000309.1, read on the forward strand.
GAAGCCTGCTCCGCCATCAGATTTGGTGGCCATCTTAAAGTTTGGACCAATCAAGTCACATCCTTTAGGTTCCAGCGGTTATAAAGAGATTGTTTTTCCTAGTATCGCTATTGGTTCTGTCGCCGATGTCGGTAGTGCTAAGCCAATACCTGCCGTTGGTCCTGTTCGTGTAAAAGACCGCCGCTCTGTCGCATTACTTGTTGACGAAAACGAAGTGCCGCTTACCTTCGACTCTCCTCAAATATTCGAGCAAATTGGCAAAGAAGAGTTTCAAAGTTTGTATCTTAAAGCCAAGAACAGTCTGGCTAAACTTGGTGGGATT
>CALRJJ020000310.1:0-6266 GCA_943367505.1 Flavobacterium psychrophilum
ATCTAGAAGTGCAATCAGGAGCGGCCTTGAGCCACGAGGAGCACGCCACATTAAAGCTCAAGCCCGGCTTTTACAAGATTGTGATTCAGCGCGAGTACAGCCCCGGAGAACCCCGCCGAGTATTAGATTAACTAAGATGGCTGAAACAAACACCTCAAAACGTTCCGTCACAGCTAGCGATACAAAAGCGATTCGCCAATTCTTGTGCGACCACCTAACAATTCATCGACGCCCCAGGGCCACAGACCGAAAGAGTGCCGAAAAAGCAATCACTGAGCTATATCGAATTGCCGAAGCGCCAGAACCCGTCATACTGTTTTGTAAGAATCCCTCTGACATTGGCCTATTATCTACGGCCATAATATTAGCCTTGCGCTCAGGTCGAAAGTTTAGAACATGGAAAAGCCTTGCCGATCTCATCAAAGACAAACAGTGGCATGCGATTATCAGCGATCTGCGTAAGCAAACAACTTTGAAAAAACTATGGTCCAGCTATCAACATGATTCTGACCAAACAAACAATCGAAAATCTCCCACGAGAACGCTGTCGCTCTATACAAACATGATTTTCAAAGAAGACTTTATTGCCAAATTGCGCAACCTGACGGCAAAACATGCCGGCACTGACTTTTCTAGCTGGACAGAGTCCCCTCTTGAAATAGACTTTAGAACAGCAGAGGTATGGGAAAACATACATCTGAATGAAACCGAAACTCTAGCGCTAAACGATTTTACGTTCAGGGGCGGATATTTCAACTGGAAGCCCTTCGTGCTTTCTGCCTTTCCTGAATTCCAAAACGAGAGTGAACCTTTTCTCCGGCAACAGCAGACACTAGCAACCTGGACCGAACTTGACTTTCAGTGGCTATTTCTCCACCAAGCACTCCTATCGCATTATGGCCGCTCTGTTTACAGCGAAAATTCACTAAGACTAATAGACGCTCTTTCTGCTCTCGAAAGCAGTGCCTATGCATGCATTTTTCTCAACGGACTATGCATAGTAAGCGACAAACCCACCACTCTGCGCTACGACGCCAGTCACAGATTGCATGACGAGCGCCGCCCAGCAGTGGCCTTTGCTTGTGGAAACGGTCTTTATGCCTTGCAAGGAATTTGCGTATCACCACTTGCTGTGACGGATATTCAGGCATATGGTATTGACGCGATTCTAAAAGAAAATAACATCACCACCCGCCGACTGCTGATCGAACGTTATGGCCGCTCTAAATTCATCATAGACAGCGGAGCGAAAATAATTCACAGCGATGAATTCGGCGTTCTATACAGGAAAGAAATTCCTCATGACGAAGCCTTGCAAATAGTTAAGGTGATCAACTCTACCCCAGAAGCGGATGGCACATACGCTCACTACTTCCTTCGAGTGCCGCCATTTATGGAGCGGGCAAAGCAAGCAATAGCATGGACATTCGGCATTGACGAAGACGACTACAATCTTACCGATCAATCGTGATACCAACGGAGGAGGCAGAGAATAATTTTTCTTCGCAGATCTCGAAACCTTCGTAGCAGGATTTAGTGCCCCATTTTCTCGGTTGTGCAAGGCCTGAAATTTTTGTCGAGATCACTTTTGGGGCCACCGGCGAGAGCGGTAAACCTTCAACAAAACGGGCATCTTATATTAACGATGAACCGACAAACTTAAATTTCGACGAAGCAAGAAGAGAATAAGAAATCTGTGCCCTATCAAATAATCGATAACGTCGCCTATGGCAGCGCTGAACTCGAAATCAAAGAAGTCTTTGAAAAACTACCAGAGTTTTTCCAGGGCCTAGAAGTAGTTATGACTTATATGGACAGCTGCAGGGCCATACCAGCGGACAAAAATGCTGTTGTCGAATACCCCTTCGGCAGACCGATTGGAGCCGGCTTATTATTAAACCCAGAAGACGTTGGCCCTTTTTTGCAAATTCTAAACGGCTTTGATGAGATTTTCTTGGTCCCCAAAGGTTCGCTGCAAGACTTTCCTGAAGTAGAAAATTTTTGCACACCGCCATATTTTGCCGAAGATGTGCCGCCGCTCTTTGTCCAAACCTTTAAAGCTTTAGGTGCCGTGGGTTTCTTAGGTGACGGTATCGGGCTTAACTATGCCTGCGATCCCAAATTTGCCGAACTAATAGAAGCACTGCCAGATCTTGAGACCTATCATCTGCGAGTTTTACCTTACAAACTAGATCGTTCTGGTCCATTTGATCCGCAGATTATTGGTCCCATTGATATCAACAAAAGGATTATCAGTTTATGAGCGAAGCAAGAAGAAACCTCATTACTTTTCAATCAAAAGAATTCAACTCGACGGTACCGCAAGAGCACTTTATCAATGATTGTTGCTATGGCGACGACATCTGCAAATGGTTGATTGAAGAACTGACTAAAAAAGGGGTCGATTGCGACAAGGAGCCAGGCCAAGAAGACTTCGGCTGGTATTTTAACTTCGCAGTAAACAAAGTAGTTTACTGTCTGGTCTGTGCGTTCCGCCTTGACGAAGATCCAAACCAAAATCAAGAAAAGGACCAAGAAAAGAAAGAAGAAGAAGAAGAAGAACCTAACGCCTCTAGTGAAGCGGAAAACGGCGATTGGATCATCTGGATCGAACGTTCGGCAGGCTTTATGGCCAGTCTCTTTGGCGCTAGAAACAAAGGCCTTGACGAAGCAGTACCAAAGTTAATTCACAGCACATTGGCGGCTAATCCAGCCATTACTAATATTAAATGGCATCGCAAGAAAGACTTTGACGCTGGTCGCGAAGATCTGGCTTTATCTAGTCCCGAATAGTTAAGTCCCCAACACAACTGACAACGGTAAAGCTGAATGCGCAAATTCAATTGGCACGCCCTCTTGCTTCTTTCCATTTTGGCACTGCATACCCCAGCCCTGGCACAAAAGCCAGTCTATTCAATCGTTAGTAGCAAAGAAAGCAAGTCCACGCTAGGGCAAAAGAGTGCATTAAGTACAGCAAAAAAGCAAAAAATGGCGCTAATCAAGAAATCAGTTATGGCCCAAAATCAAGCTGCAATTCCAGGCTGGCATGACATCAAAAACTTACCAAGCCTAAGTGCGCAGCAGCAGACAAGATTAACCACTTTATACAAGCCTTACAAACAAAAGCTCCGTGCTCTCAAGGAAGAACTTCAGATCGCTCTAAAAGAAGAGAGTAATGGCACAAGAAGCAACTCAATACCAAAGAAAAACAACAAGAATCAAAACATAACTGTAGGCGAAGCAATACTATTGGGCTCACTTGAGCCAGAAGAAAGTAGCAACAGCGTGGCTAGCAGCACCACAGAGCAGGCTAGCAATGATGAAGCCAAAAGTCTATTTGAGCGAATGATCGCAACAAAAAAAGACGCATGGAATCATGTGCAGACACTGCTGACACGCGCCCAAATAGAAGAAGTGACTACAGCAGCCACAGCCAGAATGAAATCTAAAGCAGCAAGAAAAGCGCAACCTGAGCAAAAAGCCGAGCCAGTATCAATCGATTGATTCAAACCAAAGTACTGGACGATCTTAAGCTTAAGGCAATAATGCCTTAAAGCGCTCTTAACCATGCCAAGTTGATAATCACACTAACAAACAAAAGAGAGAAAAAGAATGAAAAGGAAAGACAACACGAATGAAATCAATAGTACCTGACACCTGGGCAGTCCCAGCCCAGCTTGCCGCTCGCTTTGGCGATAGCGCCGGTAGACAACGAGCAATGCAGGCCGAAGGGCATTTACTGCTAGTGCTACACGAGCCACCCAGAAGAAATGATAGCGAGCGCCGAGCTAAATTATTATGGCGGGCACCGAACGGCACTTGGGCTTGCAATACCGATGGCAACGTCAGCGACCTGTTGAAAAAGCACACAGCCAGCTTTGCCGAACGTGCTGAAGACCTAGAAATGAAGATGCAAGAAGCTAGCTGTGCCGATGACTATTTCTTCTTACTGCAAACCATTGCCCCACTGCACCGCAGCAGTCGCAATCTCCATGCCACGCTACAACAAGCTCGCGACATGGTGGCTGAAGACCGCGACATTATCGTTGCCCGCGACACAGCTGGCGATATTGAGCGCACTTTTGAACTGTTGCACCAAGATGCCAAAAACGGCCTTGATTACACAGTGGCGAGAAAAAGCGAGCTGCAATCACAGCAGAGCTACGAGATGGCTTTAAGCGCCCACAGGCTCAATGTACTGGCAGCAATATTCTTTCCCATCACAGCGCTCAGTTCAATCTTTGCCATGAATCCAGCCCTGGCCCCTGAAACACTTTTACACACCCCAATATTTTGGACGGTTCTTGGCGCCGGCTCGCTGACGGGTATTCTCTTAAGCCGCAGTATTATGCACAAGCCAGAAGAGCCTAGCTATACTCCGCCGGCAATACCAAAATCTAAATCTAGATATGGTGCTGGGGCGAACAGCAAAATCAAGCAACGGAATCACAAAGTTAAGGCAGGCGCTTTAAGCTAACGGTAAAGCGGCTGCCCTTGCCCACTTCGCTATCCACTTGAATCTCGCCTTTGTGTCTATCAATAATGGCCTTAACAATCGCCAGACCCAAACCGAAGCCACCAATGTCTCGCGAACGCGATTTGTCGACGCGATAAAAGCGTTGAAAAATATGGGGCATGCTTTCTTCGGGTATACCAATGCCGTTGTCTTCAATGGAGATTCTCAGCCACTCTCCATCGATTTGATACTTGATATTTACCACGCCATCTTCGTCAGTATAACGAATGGCATTGGCCACAAGATTGAGCAGAAGCCGCTCTAAAGACTCACTGTTACCAAGCAAAGTAACATCAGGCATAGGGTCACAACAAAGCTTGATGCGCCGAGCCCGAGCCAATTGCTCACATTCAGCCAGTACTGGAGAGGCAATACTATCAAGGCGAATATGATCGATGGGGGCAGGATAATCCGGTGACTCCATGCGCGAAAGCACGACCAAACTCTGCCCTAAAGACTTCATACGGCCACTGGCGCGGTTGATAATCGCCAGTACATTTGAACCCAGTTGACTATCTTCAAAGGTGGCTTCTAAAGTCTGAACCGATGCTTCAATCACACTAATAGGAGTGTTAATCTCATGCGCGGCATCAGCCACAAATTGGCGCAGTAGCTCCATGGTTTCTTCAACAGGTTTAACCGCATTTCCTGCAAACCAGGAGCCGCAAACAGCCACAGCCAGAGCCAAGAAGGGCGAGAGTGAAACCATGGTCAAAACAATTTGTTTGAGAGCGTCATCGCGCTGTCGCACCGAAACCTGCACTTGCAAGTAGCCACTGAGTTTAGTGTCGTCTTGTATTTCAATGAAGAATGAACGCAAATTGATATCGTCTAAAGAAGAAGGGTTTGGTCCATCAACACGGACGAAACCTGAACTCAACTGACGATGACCAATCGGCCCAAACTCTTCTAGCAGTTGACGATTAGCGTCAAATACCTGAATACTAAATGGCACTTCTTCGTGCCGTGACTGAGCCCGCAGGCCCCAACGATTGAGAGAAGGGCCGCGAGGAGTCATATCCACAGCAGGTAGAACTTCAGCAGCCAGACCTTGTAGCTCATTATCGATTGAGCGATCTAGTTGAGCAGCGAACATAAAAATCGCCACTGCACCGCCAAGAAAATAGAGCAATACAAATAGTAAAACGAACTCTACGGTAAGGCGACGGCGTAGGTCATGCTTCACTTACATTTCCCCAAGCTTGTAGCCAACACCATATACGGTGGCAATAATCGAAGGCGTGCCAGCAGTATCGAGCTTCTTGCGTACTCGGGTGATGTGGCCCCGCACAGTATCAAGAAGAGCCTCTGTGTCAGATTCCCACACACTAGACAAAATATCTTCAGCTGAAAATACTTGATGGGGGTGACGCAAGAAAAACTCCAGCAAGCGAAACTCTTTAGGCAGAAGGTGCACTTCATGGCCGCCCTTCATTACCTTAAATTCGTTGACGTCAATTTCAAGGTCGCGAAAACGCATTACATCTTGGGCTTGACCGTGGTTACGACGAAGAACCGCGCGCACCCGGGCCGCTAGTTCTTTCAGTTGAAAAGGTTTAGTCATGTAATCGTCAGCGCCAGAATCGAGGCCTGTCTCTTTGTCGTCCACATGACCCTTGGCTGTCACCATGATGATGCCAGCAGAACCGCCAGATTTTCGATAGCGCTTGCAAATTTCCATGCCATTAACAGACGGCAGCATGATGTCGAGTATGACCACATCATAATTGTTGGTTTCCCTGCGGATGAG